>NZ_JADBSA010000001.1:0-10859 GCF_020246945.1 Microcystis sp. M113S1
CATACAGCATACAGCATACTGGGAGCATCTCACTTATGCAAGTGAGTAATTATACTTGTCGCTAAAACTTGCTTCTGGTAAGGCTTTCAAAATAGCTTGACATAAAACTTAATTTAGGAGTTACAAAGGTGAGATGCTCCCTAGCATACTGATGTACAGCCGACAAACTGATGACTGATCACTGATTCTAGGCTAATTTAATTGCTTCAGTGATTACCTCTTCTAAAGACTCTAACCAATGAAAGTTAACATCGGTTAAACTCTGGCTAAGATCGATCGCTTTGCTGTCAGCTAGGACGCGAAAAATTATTTGTGGTACGGTGGGATTGAGAAAAGATCTGGGTTGCAAGGTTTGTCTTTCCTGTCGGGTGGCCCGGATCGTTCTTTCGCCGCTGCTCCGGCTGGGTGATAATGGGCTATAACTGCGGTAGTAATTGCTAATACTCTCGATCGCTTTTTGGCCAAAGTCGGGATAACTGACAATATCAACGATAACCACTTTTAAATTAGGCAATAGTTGGAATTGTTGCAGACCGGCCTCTATTTGCTCGTTTAATTGCTCTAATTCTAGTCTTTCCTCCAGTATAAGCCATGCTGCCAGTTTTGCCCCCTTGCTGGCTAAGGCATCCCAGACAGTGGACATCAAACCCTGGCCATTACTGATCATCGCTATTGGGCCAGTTTGATCAATTATCGACCAAGGGGATTGTAATTGGGGTGGGGTCAAAGCTAGAAGATCGAGATGTCTAGCTAAAGCGGCATCATTAACACTTATTTTGCCATCTAGGGCCATCACTTCCCCAACTTCGTTGATACCCAGGGGATTAATCTCGATAATATCGAGATCTTTGCTAACAAAGAGACTATACATTTTTTCGAGAATTTGACTGATAGACTCGATCAAAGACCCTCTTAAACCCATAGATACGGCTAATTGCCGACAGAGATAGGGGGAAAATCTCTCTTCGATTACCACTTTTTGCATGGTTTCCAGTAAACTGTCCACATCCATCCCCCCTTGACTCGCACCCAGTAAAACTGGTCTTTGCAGATGATAATCGAGTAAAATGGCTAAAAATATCTCCTGTTGTGGATTATACCGGGCTTCTGCTAGGATTACCTCTGGATATTCTCCGGCGATCGGTAAATGAAAGATAGCATGGGCAGCAGCGATCGCATCGATGGTATTAGCGACAAATCTCACTCCTCCTGCTTTTCCCCGGCCTCCCGTGCGTACCTGGGACTTCAGCACGATAGGATAGGGAATGTTTAATCTTTTTAGTCCTCCCGGTTCGTGGATTGGTTGGGAAGGTAAAATAGGGATACCTACCTGAGCAAATATTTCCTTGGCTTGGTATTCGAGTAAATCCATAATTAGTTAATTGATAAAGTGGCAATTCTCTCTTTGCTCGTTTCGGTAGCTTGGGGACTATTAACTATCATAAGTTTGTGCAGTACCACAATGATAACAATAAGGTAAATTTTTATAAGTTAACTCATGGCAATGATGACATTCTACATATTGATAATAACCGCAATGGGGACAATGAGCATCTTGATTTTTAATCGTTTTAGCGCAGTTAATACATTGTGATTTTTGTACTCGTTTTGCTGCTTGAGACTTGGTATTAAAAACAAACTTTTGCAAAAATTTAATAATAGCAAAACCGAACAAAGGGATTAACAGAATATAAACATATTGAACTAAAAATACTAAACCTCCAAAGATAGCACCGATAATATCAAAAATGAATTGTGCAATAATACCAATTTGCAAAAATTCAAAAGCTTTGAAAATTAAAGGAATGAAGAAAATAACTAATAAATGCCAACTAATTAACGCTATTAAACCATAGCCGCGACTTTGGGCATACTGATTCACTAATAACGCAATAATTATTAATGGTGCTAAAAATAAAACCTGAAAACCTAATTGAATGCTAGGATACCAAAAAGACGCATTTTTATAACCAGCTTCCACATCATTAAATTTACTTTCATTTCTCATGAAAGCAAGTAAATTTTGACTCGATGGTTTTTGTAGTAGTTCATTTTTTAGCTTAACAATTTCTTCTTTGATTTTTGATATTTTTTTATTATTTTCCTCTAGTTTCTGTTTTGCCTCTTCCGCTTTTACCCGGTTTATCGAATTGTTGGCAGACTGTCCAGCAATTTTCTCTAATAGGGTAGAATCATATTGACTTCTAATAATTCTATTATTATTTTCTAGTATATTAATATTATCTTGTTTTGTTTGTATTTTACTTAATAAAGTTTTATTTTCTTTATTATTTAACTGATTTTTAATATCAGCGTATTGCAAACAAATTGGAGAAACTTTACCTAAATGTCCTATTTCTTCATCTTGATAATTATTTTTATAATCAACTAAAAAAGTTGTAATTAAATCATAATCTCTATCTGGACTATTATTTTTCTTGTAACTTTGCCATTCGCTGTAACAAGGATATACTTGTTGGGGGCTTAAATGCCACCTACTAATATCATCTAATCCTGTAAAAACATTAACTAAGATGAAAATATCAACAATTATTATTACCAATAAACTTACTTTATTTAATGGTTTATCATTAATCCTTCTTGATCTCCTGAAAAACTGATTCCACAAATTATTAAGTTTAGTAAACATAATCTACTCCTAAGTACAGGACAAAAAGGATGATATTTGGAAACTTCCCGCACTCTCCCCTACGAAGATTATTTTAGCAACAGCATCCGGTTCGCGGGTGATGGGGGAGAATATTTTTGGCTTACTCGATCGCAAAACTTAAAGTTAATTGTGTCATTATGGGGTTAGAGGCGAGACTTTTTTAGCTACCCACCTCTGTGAGTCTAGCAATCTTTCACTCTCTCTATTTCTATCTTTAGTTGGCTTATTTCTCATCTTTCTGAGGTAGGGTGGCCGATGTGTGATTTGGCTCATAGATAGGCATTGGGGGTGGTTCGGGTTTATGAGCAAGGTTATCTACAAGAGGAGCTTATGGATAAATTTATCGGTTTGAGTATGCTGATTTTTGGGTTTGTAATGATGGCCTTTAATCCAGCAGTTGGGGTGCTAGTGGCTCTTTTTGGGTTGATCGTGACTTGGAATAGCGAGAGAACTGTTTCTGTTCGATCACAGGACAGGGATAGGGTTCCTTGTCCTCATTGTGCTGAGTTAATTCAACCGAAAGCGAAGGTGTGCCGTTTCTGTGGGGCCAAGTTTAGATGACCCCTTGTCCTGAGTTTGGGATCGGTGGCAACCCGATCAGAGGTTTCTTCAGTTTTTTGTCACAATTGTTACATTTTTTCACAGATTCTAATTCGATCGGGTGATTTTTTTTGATAGGATTGAACCTATAATTTTACCATAAATAGTTCTTGTTCTCCATTAACCGTGCCAAACTAGGAACTGCGGACAAATCAAGAGTTTTGGCGTTTCAATAGACCAGATAAACTAATAACTGGAAATTAGTAGGAAATATCAGTTATTTTTGGCTAAAGTTTTCCTTTTTACCGCATTTTCTGCCTGGGAAACAAACCTTTTTCTGCTTTCGTCTCTGTCTTTAATTCGCTCCCACTAGGAAACTCAAGGGTAAGATGCTATATTTTCAAAAGCAGGGTCGTCATCATCCTCTGACCCTATTAACAATGCTTTTAAGTGCTTCTTTCGTTGTGGTCTCCCTTTCCTTGACTCCTGCGATCGCACGTCAATTCGCCCCAATTAACCCGATTAAACCGATTCCTTTGGGGAATGATCGATTAATTCCTGCCGGCACAGACATCCCTGTAAAATACGAGCAAGGGAAAAAAATTCTTTTAACCAAAGAAGAAACTTTTTCTTTATCTCTGACCGTCACCGATAATATCAAAAATTCCCAAGGACAGATAATTATTCCCGATGGTAGTCAGATTATCGGAGAAATTAAACCCGATGGTCAAGGTTCGCGTTTTCTATCCCAAAAAATCTTTTTAAAAACCCGTCAACCCCAAGAAAAATCTATTGATGCTATTTCGGCAGTTTTCACTCGTCTAGAAAGGATAATTAAAGGAGTTAACCCCGACAAAATTATTCAGGGTGCAGTCTTAGGAAAATCGGCCGCTTCTGTCCTCGCTTCTTTTACTTCTGACCAACCGGTTAGCGAGGGATTATTGCGAGGAGGGGGATTAGAAGTATTAGCCGGTTGGTTATTACGAGGAGAATCGGTGGAATTATTGTCAATTAACCCCAAGGAAGATTTAAAATTAACCCTTCGTTCTGATTTTACTGGTCAGTAACCTTAAAAAATTATGGTGTGTTAGTTATTTATCTAACACACCATAAATATAACCTAGGCGGCGTTTTGCCGATACCATTCAATGGTTTTCTGCAAACCTTCTTTAAATTCCATTTGGGCAACAAAACCGAATTTTTCCTTAGCGCGGGTTGTATCTAAACAGCGTCGCGGTTGACCATTCGGTTTATCTATTTCCCAAACAATTTCGCCATCAAAACCCATTAAATCACAGATTAATTCAACTAAATCCTTGATAGAAATCTCATAATTTGTACCAAGATTAACCGGGTCTGATTCATTATAGAATTGACTGGCCATGACAATGCCTTGCGCTGCATCGGTGGAGTAGAGAAACTCCCGGGTTGGACTACCATCTCCCCAGACAGGAAGTTGTTTATCCCCCCGTTGTTGTGCCTCATAAACCTTGCGAATTAAAGCAGGAATTACATGGGAACTACCCGGATCAAAATTATCCTCTGGCCCGTATAAATTCACCGGTAAAAGATAAATTCCGTTGAAACCATACTGCAAACGATAGGACTCTAATTGTACCAATAAAGCCTTTTTAGCGATACCATAGGGCGCATTGGTTTCTTCGGGATATCCTGACCATAAATCGTCTTCACGGAAAGGTACTGGAGTAAATTTTGGATAGGCACAAATTGTCCCCACACAGACAAATTTTTGCACTCCTGCTAGATAGGCAGCGTGAATTAATTGGGTTCCCATCATCAAATTATCATAGAATAATTCGGCGGGTTTTTCCCGATTGAGACCGATGCCTCCCACATGGGCTGCCAAATGGATAATTAAATCTTCTTGGTCGGCTAAACGTTGACAGTTTTCCCAAACTCTTAAATCACAATCCTTTGACCGAGGAATTGTAATTTTTTCGGGATTTGCCCCCGCTGCAATTAATTGATTAACTACTTGCCGACCTAAAAATCCGGCCCCCCCAGTGACAACGATTCTTTGTTCGCTTAAATTCAGCATATTTTTACCTCTTTAATCCACAGTTGTCATTGAACGATTGCGAAGATAAGCCAAATCTTTTAATAACTGTCCGCTATCACCACCGTTATTAAGATTAATCCCCAAAGCCGCTAAATCCGCATCTACCATTAATTTTACCAGTCCCTCGAACGTTACCGACGGCTGCCAGCCTAATTTCTCTCTGGCTTTTGTGGAATCTCCTATCAATAAATCCACTTCCGCCGGACGCAAATAACGTTCATCAAACTCCACATAATCCTGCCAATTTAAATTAACGTATTGGAAAGAAATATCGAGAAACTCCCGGATAGAATAGGTTTCATTTGTCGCCACTACATAATCATCCGGTTCTTGCTGTTGTAACATTAACCACATCGCCCGCACATAATCCTTAGCATAACCCCAATCCCGTTTAGAATCGAGATTTCCTAAATAGAGTTTTTTCTGTTGTCCGGCAATAATTCGGGCCAAAGCGCGGGTAATTTTGCGCGTGACAAAAGTTTCTCCACGACGGGGGGATTCATGGTTAAATAAAATGCCGTTACAGGCAAATAAGTCGTAGGATTCCCGATAGTTGACCGTTTGCCAGTGACCGTAAACTTTCGCACAAGCGTAGGGACTGCGGGGATAAAATGGCGTGGTTTCTTTTTGGGGAACTTCCATGACTTTCCCGAACATTTCCGAGGAACCTGCTTGATAGAAACGGACTTCGATGCCGGTTCTTTTTTGGTAATCCCGAATTGCTTCTAGTAATCTTAGGACCCCCACCCCCACAGCATCGACGGTGTATTCTGGGGCATCAAAACTAACTCGCACGTGGGATTGGGCCCCTAAATTATACACTTCTACCGGTTGCACTTGTTCGAGGATACGCCGCAGGGTCGTGCCGTCGGTGAGGTCGCCATAATGAAGAAATAATTTAGTATCGGGCTGGTGGGGGTCAGTGTAGATATGATCGATGCGATCGGTGTTAAAGGTTGAGGTACGACGGATGATACCGTGGACTTGATAACCTTTTTCTAATAATAATTCGCTCAGATAGGAACCATCTTGGCCGGTGATGCCGGTAATTAGGGCGCGTTTAGCTTCAGTCATCAGTAATTTACCTAATCGGAAAGAATAAAGACCAGGGCAGGGTCTGATTGCTTATAGCACACTTTAGCCCCTCATGACAAGTTTGGCTAGGTTGACAGGGGACAAAAAGATGAATTGATTTTTTATCAGGTTCCCATATATTCTAAATTGTTCTGACAATTTTCTCGAAATTTTCTGACCTGAAATTCCTTGACTTTGAGTAATTGATAATTATCTTTTCCCATGGCTAGGGAAAATTTGACCTCGGTGTCATCAAGTAAATTTTGGGGGATAGCTTTCCACTGTTCTTTCGTTTGCCAATGGACAACGATAATTAATTCTGCCTCGATGGCGGGATTAATCCAAATTTCTTTACCTAAAAAACCAGGTTGTTTTGCTAAAAACTTTGTCCAAATTTTTTGATCTTTTTGGATAAATTTTTCCCTAGCTTCGGGTTTAACTTGAAATTCTAACCACTCAATGACCATAGTAATTATCTCCTATTTTTTGGCTTTCATCAAGAATTCTTCTGTGAGTTTCATAAAAGCTTTGGAACCACTAGAAGAGGGCATAGCTGCCACCGCAGGCACGAACATATCAACAGCTTTAGCTACATTAACATCCATAGGAATCGCATTAGCAAAAATTTGATGGGCTTGAAAATCCTGTTGTACCCGGCGCATGACTTGATTATAGTAGCGACTGAGTAGGCCACCACCAGAAAGAATAAAAACTATACCGAGTAAACCGGGGTTAATCGGTTCGGTTTCTTGATGACTAGCTTTCAGTTTAACTATTCTTCTTTCTAATAGCTGAATGCCGACAATTGATAAAGGTTCGGGACGGGCAGGTAGTAAATAAAAATGACTGCTACATAGACCACTACGAGTTAAAAGATTATAGCCTGGAGCGCAATCCATGATAATATAATCGTAACGGTCTTGAATGGGATCAATGATTTTTTGAATTAAGATTCTTTCTAGATTATTCCAAGCATGATCAAAGCCTAAATCTTCCTGTAAAATTGCTTGGTGGTGCAGGTTTTCTGAGACGACATATTCATCATAAAGTTCGATGTCTCCCGGCAGTAGATCTAAGCCTTGTATTTCACAGACTGAAGGGACAATAATATCATCAATAGTTAATTTATTGTAGGGATTGGGTTTGATAATTGCTTCTAATAAATAGCTTAAAGTGCGTTTTTTGCGACGCAGTTGAGCGAATTCGTGGGGAGACATTAAGCTAAGAGTCGCACTGATTTGAGCGTCTAAATCGAGGACAAGGACTCGTTTTTGCTGAAATTTAGCTAAACAGGTGGCAAGGTTGACGGTCAGGGTAGTTTTTCCTACTCCTCCTTTCATATTAACGGTGCTGATGACAGTGGCCATTATGGGAATTCCTTTCTAGTTAACCGATGGAATATCTCGACGTAAAACTTGCCCGTTGGGAGCCATAATCAAAGGAGGTAAACTGGTAATATTGATCGCCTCTTGGGTTTTCATGTCGTAGGTGGTGTAAACTGTTTCCTGTTGATTGGGATTAATATCGACAATTGTTAGGGTTTTTCTGGGCGCTTGTTCACTGTTCAATAACCGTCGCGGTCCACTGCCTAAAGCTCCTGCGTGTAATAATTGTAATTGCCCCCGTTTACCCGGATAGTAAGCGTGAGCGTGGCCACTAATATAAGTATGCACCTGATGGCCCTCTAAAAAGGCTCTTAATTTCTCGGCATCGGCTAAATAATCCCCCGGTCGATTTCTGCCCACGGCAATACCGTAGAGGGGTAAATGACCGATTACTAGCCGCATTTTAGCATTTTTAGCGTCGGTACTACTCAAGTTTTTTGCTGCCCAATTTAGTTGTTCCCCAGAGATTAAATGAGTGGAGGCATCCCAAACTAGATAGAATATACCATTTTGAGTGAAAGTATAATAAAAAGGAAAGCCGGTTTTATCGATAAAATTTAAACTTGTATCATGTTGGGGGTTTTGCCAATAATCCAGGGCTAATTTTCTCTCTTTAGCATAGATAAATTTTCCCGCCGATAAAGCTCCAGAAGCGTCATGATTACCGATGGTAAAACCAAAAGGTATTTTAGCAGCTCGCAGGGGTGCGGCGATATGGCGATCAAAGGCTGACCACATGGCGTTAATTGCTGCCTCTGTCAAGCTGCTTTTTTGTCCTGCCACCATGTCGCCACCACAGAGGACCAGATCGGGTTTATTATTGATAATTAAGGGGATAGCTCGATCGATTTCGGGATCGTAAGTAGTGGAACCGTATTGACTATTAAGGTCACTAATCACGATTATCTTGACTTTTTTCGCTTTTTGTGCTTGTTTAACAGCCGACTCAGGGGGATTTTTGGAAGTAACGGGCTGTAAAATTTGATGAGCGCAAGCTGCCAAGCTAAAACCGCCTAAACTGCCACTGAGCAGCAAAAATTTACGGCGTTGCATAGGCTATCAATCTCGTCTTTAATTGAGGTCACGTCATTATTGTAGCAATTTTTGTCCCTTCGATCGCTTTTTTGTTGATCATCCTAATTAACTATCAGGAGATAACTTGACAATTCTCTTAACTTCTTTTGCGCCTTGGTTATGCCATCACTGTAGTAATTCCTCTGATGATTTGTTAGTATCTATTCAAGATAATTATGCAAAAAAGCTTTTATTTTTGCGTCAACTTCCCGTTAATACCCATCGAGCCAGTGAACGAGTTATCAAAGCTATTCAAGACAAAAAGCCTGATTTCGTTATTTGTTGTGGCATGGCAGAAAGTCGTTATCGTTTAAGTTTAGAATCTCAGGCTAGGAGTAGCACAAAAAAGTTATTTACACCAAGTCCTCTTGAGGATTTTGTCAAAGAGCTTGCCTATACCTACATCAGCGATAATGCCGGGCAGTTTGTCTGCGAAGAATTATATTTTCAAGTCTTAAAACATCATCCGAGAGCTTTATTCGTTCATGTGCCGCTTTTAACTGACAAAAATTTTGCTATTATTCAAAGGGATTTTCAAAAAATTATCACGCTTAGTCGTTAGCTCATACAGTATGATTCAGGAATCAGTTTCAAGAGAAAAAGGAAAAAGGAGATATTGATATTTTGCCGAGCAACAAGCAAGGTTATTGTAAATGTGCAGTACATTGACCTATACTTGTATTTCGCCAAATCACATAGTAGGTATTATTTGGTATTACATTAATTACCCCTTCCCCATAGACTTGACAATTGCCGATAGTTTGACAACGAATTTGTCCAGTTATTTGATATCTTTGTTGTCCTAAGTCAATATTATTTATAGTAGAAAAATTTCCTTGCGGATAAAAATATTCACCACTAATGTTGACAGCTTCGGATTTGAGGTCGCGGTAAACACACTCCGTAGAAGGACGTAAGCCATACCAGAGGGCATCAGCCATTTGGGGTGACAAGTCGGTCAAAACTAACCACGGCTCTTGATAGCCAGAATCCCAACGGGCAAGCAAGGTACAGGCCAAGGGATTAGTTTTAAAGCAAACCACCTGACCCGACCAAGATTGTCCAGGGGCTGAAACTAGGGCATCTAAGGGCTGCCATTGACCATGAGAGGAAATTTTGACCAGTCCTTGCTGGTTAATGCGTAAAAACGGATGCCAGCCGGCTTCCACAATCACTTGATAGAGCCAAGGCGCCTATAAGCCGCGGTCGGCTGGGACAATTACAGTCCAGCCAGTAGGAACCGCTAAAGAAGCAAGAGGATGATTTTCATTTTCTCCTATTTCATCTATCAAATTATCTAACATATAGCGGTTCTCGCATCTGTGCGGCACACTTAAACCTTTGCTGATTAAGCTGTTCAGGATCGGGAATGTACCTCTTGTGAATCAGAAATGCTATAATTACTAATTGTTCATATTCTGATTCGCTGGGAGGAATAAAGAGTATTTGCTTTAAGTTTGTCCAGGCTTGCCGTGGTTTCTCTAGCTCTATCGTCGGCATTTTTTTTACTCCTTCCATTTGTTTTTGTCGTATTCAGCATGAGTTAAAACTTCTCGAATATATAGCGGTTCTCGTATCTGTGAGGTACAGTTTAACCTTTGCTGATTAAGCTTTTCAGGATTGAGAATGTACCTCTTGTGAACAGGAAACGCTATAAATTTTTTGTCGATTGTAATGAATCGCGGCTATGAGTCTAATCTTATTTCCACCTTGGAACCCCCTAAGCTACATCTACATACTCACAGATCGACACTGATTCAGGAACAGTTAATCCATCTTCTTTTAAGCCTTCCAATTGACATCCTCACCGCCGTAAACGGACGGTGATTCCCAAACCTCACGATTTAGGTTTCTGCTTGGGGTCCCTTGCGGGGTTCCGCACCGGCCTTAACAGTTTTACTCTGTTCTGGTCTTATGGTCGCTCTACAGACTGACACCGCAAGTCCTGCGGCCAAAATGTTTTTACTAGCGTTAATATCTCGGTCATGGTGAGTCCCACAGTCTGGACAATCCCATTCTCGAATATTTAACGGCA
>NZ_JADBSA010000010.1:0-11089 GCF_020246945.1 Microcystis sp. M113S1
TAAGTAGGGTTTGCTGAATAAATCTAAAAACCTTATCCAACAAGGTTTTTAGACTTTTTTGACCTCAAAAAGTGCCGACCCTTGGAGTGATTGGGGGGAAAATTCAGGGACTTTTTCCATGAAAATTAGGTAATTGACCACCTGAAAATGGGTAAAACCCCACACCCCACACCCCACACCCCAACCCCCAACCCCCAACCCCCACCGAAAAACTTTTTCAGCAGACCCTAAGTAGGTGGGTGGAATTAAATATAAGATGAACGTAGGTTGGGTTGAAGTATGAAACCCAACGCCCGCATGGGTTACAAAGTGCGCTAACCCATCCTACAAATAATTGTGCCTCCCTACTTATCAGCTAGAATCAGTTAGGTAAATGTAATTTTCACCTCAATATTCTCGCAGAATTTTGTCTATTATCTCCTGACTATACTAACTGTCGCATTGCTTGCCACAATTGCTCGTATTCTTGCTCGGTTGCTGGCGATAAAGGGTTTAAAAAATCGCTGTTTTTGATTGCTTCTGGATTGACAAGTAAAGGATTATTTTTAATATCTGGGGGAATTTGGTCGGGATTTTGAGTGAGAATTAGGGGTGATAATCCGGAGGTAAATAAAGAAATTTTAGTGGCGGATTCTGGTTGCCAACAAAAATCAATCCATTGCTCGACAAGAGAATTAGGAGTAGTTAAAACTGGTTTTACCCACACATCTGACCAGAGAGAAGTCCCAGATTTGGGGACAACAACTTTAATTTTATTATAGCGATCGCTCACTGGTAAAATATCATTAGACCAACCCACAGATAGCCAGACATCACCGAGTATCAGGGGTTGTAAATAATGTTGAGAACTATAAAATCTTACCTGTTTTTGTAAAGCAAATAGCTGGTCTTTTAGTGCCGTCACTTGCTTTAAATCACTAGAATTATAAGAATAACCCAATTTTTTTAGGGTTAAACCGATGACTTCGCGACGATTATCGATTAGGGCAATTTTACCGGTTAATTCCGGTCGCCATAGATCGGACCAATCCTGTGGCCGCCAGTCAAATTGAGCGAATTTTTCCTCATTATAGGCAATTACTGTCATTCCCCAACGGTAGGGCGCACCCCAGACTTTACCCTCTGTTTGCGGTTGTCCTTGGGCATTGCGAGTCATGTTTTCTTGCCAACGGGGGGGCAGTTTTGACCAATTAGAAAGTTGAGAAGTATCTAGGGGTTGAATTAAGCCGTTGGTAATCGCTTTTCCTAGCCAAGCATCCCCTAGGGTGACTAAATTACCCATCGCTGGGTTTTGTTCCCTAAAAGGGACAGGAATCGAAAATTGTGAGGCTGGTTGCTCCTGATTTTTTAACCATTTTTCCAACAATTTTAATAGCTCTTTCAGCTGCCTTTCCGACTGAAAATTTACTTTTTTTTCGGCAATAGTTTTCCGAAAATCTGTTAGTAATCGCGGTGGAATCGAACCAGATAGGAGAAAAATGCTCGGATCGCCGCTTCCAGAAGCGCAGCCACTTAAACCTCCCGCTAAGGCGATTGTACCTAATCCTTGCAAAAAAGAACGTCTGTTTAACATATCGCCCGCCGATTTTCAACTTCAACAGTAATAATTGCCAGTTTCTAGCCTTAAATTATTATAGAACGATTTTTAACAGAATGTAAACTAGGGAGTTTTGCCGCTACCGATTTCAGCTATAGATCAGCTTTGTTGTTAACTTTTATAGTAGAAAACTCTTATTTTGTCCTAGTTAAAGCTAGGATAGAAAGAGTAAGCTAAGGAGCGAGGGTATAAGACTATGTTAGACAATAATGACCAAGATTTTCTTTATTCTTGTCGTTGTGGACAAGCCAATTTTCAGTCGGTAAAACATCAATCGGGTATTTTATTAATCGGGGGAGCGGAAGGAGGTAAATTAGGAGAAGATCAGGCGACAAAATGGTTATTGAATCGAGCTAAAGGCGGTAATTACTTAGTGTTGCGCTTTGGCAATCTTGGCGGTCAAGCTGATTGGATTTGCGATAATTACCGCTCCCTGATCGGCTCGGCGGCGGAACTATCAATTGATAGTCGTGAAGCGGCGAATCATCCTGATGTTATCGAATATATTCGTAATGCCGATATTCTTTTTTTTGCTGGTGGTGATCAAAATCAGTACGAGGATTTGTGGGAAAGCACAAAGGTGGAAACAGCGATCAATTATCTGATCAATGAGAAAAAAGTTCCCGTGGCGGGAACCAGCGCAGGAATGGCTATTCTGGGTGATTTTTACTATGCGCCCACTCACGAAGGGGTACTGAGTTCGGAAATCTTAAATAATCCCTTTCACTTCAACACTAAAGACTTCTATCGGAGTGATTTTATCCGGGTTCCTTTTCTCAAAAAAGTCGTGACAGATACCCATTTGGATCGACTCAATCAAGATCATCCCGAAACAAGATATGGTCGCCTTTTTGGTTTTTTAGCCCGCAATGTACACGATAATCACAATCAACTGCCCGCCTACGCTATCGGTTTAGAAGAAGGTGCTTTTCTGGCGATCGATGAGCATGGTATCGCCAAAGTCTACGGCAACGGCACCGATAAGGGACAAGATGCCTATTTTCTGCAAACTAACGGGACTCTACCCGAACAGATGGAGCCGGATCGGCCTTTAATCTGGAATAATAACGGTCAAGCGGTGAAAGTCTATCGCATCGCGGGAACTCCCTCCGGCAGCGGTAAATTTGACCTCAAGGATTGGTCTAGTGCTGCTGGCGGTCGCTGGGAATATTGGTACACTAAAGGAGGAATAGCCGGGTTTAAGCGGGTTCCGATAGCCTGAAGGTCATTTTTGTCAAAAAAGTGAGTTCTCTGGGTGTTAGGATTAATTTTGAGGCAATAAGGAGAATTTTTTCAGCTATGACCCCTGAATTAATCACTTTCGGTCGGTATCTCGCAGGTGAATTTGAAAATCAACGGCAAGCGCAAGCAGAACCGGTGTGGTACGTTCACCTGCGTTTATGGTTGCGTCCGCTGCCTTTATTTCGGGAAGACAGCATCGCTCTTTTTGCCGAACAGGCGAGTATAATCAATTTAGACCAACCTTACCGACCGCGACTGTGGCGATTAACGCGCTCGGAATCGGCAGGGTTAGAGGTTAGGCATTATATGTTTAATGACCTGAAATCCGTGCAAGGTGCGGGCAAAAATCCCGATATTTTGCGAAAAATTAGCTTAGAAGACCTAACTTTCCTGCCTACTTGCACTTTAGCGGTCAAAGTCCATACTCTCGCTGATAATCAATACCAGTTTATCGCCCAACCGCAACCGGAACAGCGCTGTCAATTCACCTATGAGGGTACAACCTATCAGGTGGCTTTAGGTTTCGAGGTGACGAGTCATAGCCTAAAAACCTACGATAAAGGCCTAGATCCCGGCACCGGTAAGGGAATTTGGGGCGCTCTGCTCGGTCCCTATCAATACGAGAAAAAACGGGATTTTTCGGCAGAATTGGATGTGTGAGGAAGATTGCATCACATTAGGTCAAAATGACGGCAGACGACACCGCAAAGAGCCGCTAAAGCGGTAATTCCTAAAGCTGTACCGATGTCTTGTCCTTGATTGACGGCAAAAGAAGTGACGATTCCCGCACCTAAACCGGCTGTGATTGCCGCTCCGAGAAAATCTTTATCCGAGTTTTTATACATAGAGATAAGGCCAAATTTCCACAAAATCGTGTTTTTTACCTTATCATCCTCTTTTGAGCAACTAATCACCTGGGGGCAGAATTGCAATTAAGCTTTAGATTTAGCCACGTTTCTTAACATTAAGTCGGGTAAGATAGATAGGGGGTAAAATCGATGAAATTAGCTAAAATATCTTTTTATGGCTTTTTAACGCTGATTATCTCCCTTTTGCTAATACTGAGTTTTGTTAATGCCAGCAAAGCACAATCGGATACGGCGGTAAGATCGGAGTTAATTAGTCTCCGCAATCGAGTCGAGCGCATTGAAAGTCAGATTCGAGGAATATCCACCCGCGGGGAAAATGCCGCTCCGATTCCCCAACGGCGATCGGGAACGGGTATAGTAAATGGGGAAGTGGTCGGGGAAAGTGACCCACTGTTCCAGCGTTTAGCCACTTTAGTAATTGAAATAAAGGAAGATTTAAAAAAGCTAGAGCAACGGGTGCAAGTCTTAGAAAAAGAAACCGTTAGCCAGAAATCGTAGTCAATTGATGCTATAACGATCGAAAGTTAAATTGATCTCAACTATGCAGTTAATTGATTATGTAATTATCCTGCTTTATCTGGCAGCAACCCTAATAATCGGGATTGTAGCCGAGAAAAAAGCTTCTCAAGGTCTAGAATCCTACTTTTTAGGTAATCGTAATTTGCCCTGGTGGATGTTGGGGGTGTCGGGAATGGCAGCTAACACCGATTTAGCGGGAACTATGGTCATTTCTGCCCTAATTTACGCCGTCGGCCCCAAAGGACTATTTATCGAAATTCGCGGCGGTGTTGTCCTAATTATGGCCTTTCTCATGGCTTTTATGGGCAAATGGAATCGTCGCGCCCAAGTTATGACCATGGCGGAATGGATGCAATTTCGCTTTGGAACTGGAAAACAGGGGAATTTTGCCCGAATTATTAGCGCCGTCGCCACTCTCTTATTCTCTATCGGTGCGATGAGTTATTTCTCCGTTGCGGGGGGGAAATTTTTAGGGCAGTTTTTGGGCATGGATGATCGTCTTGCTTCGGTGATATTAATTCTTCTAACCTTGATTTATACGGTGGCCAGTGGTTTTTATGGTGGGGTAATTACCGATTTATTTCAAGGATTTCTGATTTTTGTGGCGGTAATTTATGTATCGACAGTGGCTTTTTTTACTGTTAATCTTCCTGATACTTTTACCGTAGCAATTCCGGGGGCAGCGGAGCCAAAAACTTGGAATTTAAGCGACTGGGCTAGTATTTTTCCCTCCCTGACTTTGGATTTACCCGGAGATTATGCCATCTTTAATTTGTTTGGTGGGGTGATTTTCTTTTATTTAGTTAAAACTATCATCGAAGGTTGCAGCGGCAGCGGTGGTTATATGTTACAACGATACCTAGCGGCCAAAAGCGATCGAGATGCCGGTTTATTATCTTTATTCTGGATTATTCTGCTTTCTTTCCGTTGGCCTTTAGTCACAGCTTTTGCGGTTTTAGGTATTCACTACGGTTTAACCGAAGGCACGATTACAGATCCAGAAAGAATTCTCGCCACGGTGATTACTCAATACATTCCTGTGGGGATGAAAGGGTTATTAATTGCTTCTTTTTTGGCGGCAGCTATGTCCACTTTTAACGCAGTTATTAACGCTAGTGCTGCCTATTGGGTCAAAGATATCTATCAAGCTTTTTTGAAACCGAATGCGGGAGAACAGGAGTTAGTTTTTCAAGGTCGTTTGGCCTCGGTTTTTGTGGTCGTAATTGGCTTAGTTTTGAGTTTTAATATCCAAAATGTCAATGATATTTGGGGTTGGTTAACCACGGGATTAGGGGTGGGATTAGCAGTTCCTCTCCTACTGCGTTGGTATTGGTGGCGCTTTAATGGTTATGGTTTTGCCGTGGGAACTTTAGCGGGAATGATTGCGGCTATTGCCTCACAAGCGATAATTTTACCTTTCTTTCGTCACAGTCAATATCAGGAACTTATTCTCTTTCTTGTGCCGAGTTTGTTCGCTTTAGCTGGCTGTATTATCGCTACTTTGTTAACTCCTCCTACCGATAGTTTAGTTATGGAAAATTTCTATAATATTACCCGACCTTTTGGCTTTTGGGGAGAAGTCCGTCAAAGTGTTAAACCTAACCTACAGGCAAAAATTAAAGCGGAAAATCAACGGGATATCATCGCCGCTTTTCTCACTGTTCCTTGGCAATTAGTCCTGTTTATGATGGGGATTGTTTTAATTATCAAGCAGTGGCAAAGTTTGAAGATTTTGGCTTTGGTTTTTCTTTTGCTTTCCATCGGTCTCTATTTTACTTGGTATCGACATTTATCTAAGGAAATTACCGTCACTAAAGACCGAGATTTAGGTTAGGCAGTTATCAGTTATCAGTTATCAGTTTACTGTCTTCCCACTCCCCAATTGATAATTCCCCACACCCTGTCCCCACGAAAAACTTTTTCAGCAGACCCTAATTAGGAGTGATCCCTTGACTTTGGCGGCACCTTGGGTTATGATTCTTTTATAATGGGATGGTTGTGTCTATTATGAAGTGCTTAGATTCCCATTATGAATAAAGTCTTTTAAAAATATTATCCCAAAATCTCACGACAAAAGCAAGGAAAATTTCGCCGTCAATTGTTAAGTTTTGTTAAGAAAAATAGCAAGAGCGGCAAGGAATAGAAATCCCTTACCGTTGACTTTGGCCGTACTCACCACTTCTTAATGAAGTGCTATCTAGAAGGAACTTATGATGAAATACAAAATTGTGCTTTATCGTTCTGAAGAAGGAATTACTGTTGGCGTTCCTGCACTCCCTGGTTGTTGGTCTGAGGGAGACACTGAGGAAGATGCATTAATTAATATACAAGATGCAATTCGTGAGTATCTTGCAGCCTTAGAAGAACGCTGGCAAGATGGGGAAATTCCTGAAATTAAAATGCAGGTGTAACTATTTGACAGTCGTAGAATTTCGTAAACTATTATGATTGCGATAAAATTAGCTAAAATTTCTCTTGCTTTCGACTCATATCTAGATTTGATGATTAATTACATAAGCTTTAAAAACAGGATTTAAACATAATAGAGCGTTCTCATCTTTTGCCACTATTATTCGTCTGATTAGAGATTGAATTATTTTCAAAGAATCTGTATAAGCTAGAGAAGTTTGGTCGATCATTTCTTTAATGGAAATAGGTTGATTAAAATTTGCTAATTCTGTTAGCATTAGTTTCTCTGATTCTGTTAAACTTTGTAAAATACTTAATAAAGTCTGCTCTAAAGTTTCTTCGGCAATCGGGTATTTAAGTTCTAAAAAGTCAGCAACCTTACCCAAAAACATCTCTTGAATAAAACTGGCAACTAATTCTAACCAAAGAGGATGACCTTGATAACGTTTAATTAGGGTTTCCCAACTGTCTTCATTTAATAGATTATGATGGCGCAAAATTTCTATTGCATCTTCTCCTAAACCTTCTACGATTAATGTTTTAATGAATTTATTTTTCTGTCCATAAAAAGTCGTATCAATAGGTTTTTCTTGACTCAACAACAGTAAACAGCTTTAATGATTGACTTCAGCAATGCTTTTAAACAATAGTTGATAGTCTTGGTAATCTTTTTGATAATTACCTGCTAGTTTTTTAGAGTCAAATAGACTTTGTAAATCATCAAAAATAATCAAACAGCGATGGCTTTTTATTAACTCTAAGAATAAATTTAATTTCTTGTCAAGACTTTGAGAGAGCTTTAATTGAGGATTGATAGAGGGTAAAATTTCACTTAAAAGTTCATCTAATTTTGGACAAAAATACAAACTTATGCGAATAACATAATTAAAACTATTTTTGATTTTATCAACCAGTTTCAAAGAAAGGGTGGTTTTACCAATTCCTTTTAAACCTAACACAGTAACCAAACGGTATTTCTCCGCAACTATCCAAGTTTCTAGATTATTTAATTCGGCAATTCTCCCATAAAATTGAGTTATTTCAGGAATATGACCTAAATCTAAATAGGTACGATTATTGTCAGGTTGAGATTGGTGGTTATTGCCATTAGACGCAGATAGATTAGAAGTACAGAGATTGACATTATTAAGAGAAACAAAATCTCTACCTGATGAAATATGATTATAGAACTGAGATTTCTTTAAAACTGCTCTAATATTTGATTTAGTAATATCTTCCCCTAAAACTTCTGACAAAATTTTCCATAATTCTGAAGCACTATCTCGAATATGACCTTCACTAAGATGAGATTCTTTGGCAACTTCTGAGTATTTGTAACCTTCTAAGGTCCCTTGCAAGATAGTTTTTTGAAGATAGTCTAGATGTTGATCTGTTTTGGCAAAAACCAACTCATCTAAGAGATTTAACACCGTATTAGATAGATTAGCTTGAAACATGGACTATAGATTAGGTAAGTTTTTTACTTATTTTAGCTGATATTTCCGATATTTCAGATCAATTGTTTGGCTGTAAGTTCCGACTTTTCCGACTGACTAAACTCAAGACTACGATGTATCCTAAGTAATTAAGCAGTTTCAAGGCTTTATTTAGCCAATCTAAAGAAAATGTGTGATGGTACAGATTTTCGTATATCAGCAATAACATTTTTGTACTACTGTTGGCTGATTATTTAAGTTATAGCGGTTCTCGCATCTGCGAGGCACACTTTAACCTTTGTTGATTAAGCTTTTCAGGATTGAGAATGTACCTCTTGTGAACAGGAAACGCTATAGATGTACATTAAATCTATAGAGGAGTAGATTTTGCTGATTTTTCGACCTTATAAAATTTACTAAATAGAGGACAATGAAATGATAAAAATTGCCAAGTTGTCAATTATCCTAAGTCTAATGTTATCTTTAACGTCCTGTGATCAAGCTTTTTACGATAAGCAACAGCAGGAATCAAAGATTGCTCAAATGCGTGATGCGTTAGAGGTTGCTTTAGAGGCTAATTTAAAATATAGAGAAGCCGATGTCAATTGCGGATGGTTCAATAGCAATTTAACATCTAAAATTATTATGATCCCTTTAAACAAAGATGTTATTGATGCTACTGTAGCCTATAAAGTAGCCTTAGAAAATCTTGCGGAGGATGAAAAAAACAAACTTTTGCAAAAGAGTTATCAGCATTTTCTCAGAGGAAATAGTGCTACTTTTGTCATAATGATTATTAATAATGATACACTCGAACATGGAAAAAATTTAATTTACTTTAATGATTTTAGAGAAGATGTCATTTTACTTAGTGAAAGTCAAAGAGTTCATAAGCTCAAGAATTATGACACTAATTTATCAACTTTTTTGAGTCCAGGTTTAAACATGGGATATGTTTCTTTTGAAAACTTTAGAAATGATCAAGATAAAGATGGTTTTATGGATACTTACACAATTCGTCTTGATCGTCTTATTTTAACCTGTAGTAACCAACAAAAAAATTACCAAACAATAGCCCTCCGTTTTGATGAATCAGAAGTTCATTTTGTCGATTTAATTGCTCAAGGTATGAGCAAAGAAGATATTAGAAATAAATGGGTTGCTGAACCTTATCAAGATGTTGGCTTAAAAGCTAATGACGTAGCAAATTTATTAGTTTTTGTGATTAAAATCTTATAGATTTTAACTATTGTCGAAGATTACATCATTATAAATATCTGCTATCTCTACCTCAACCCGCAAATATTTTAAAGTTATTATAGGAGGATTTTTATAAGCTTTAAAAAACCCGTAATCGCCTTCTTTTTGAAACTGTTCAATATAACATTTTTCCTGAGAAATTAATAAATATTCCTGAAAAGTTGGAATGGTTCGATAAGCAGTAAATTTATCTTCTTGATCATAATTAGCAGTAGAAGAAGACAAAACCTCAGTAAAACAGGATTAATTAAAGTATCTGTGCGTCTTTCTTGATAAGTCAGCGGTTCAGACATTACCATAATATCAGGATAAGTGGCCATTCGCCGCTCAGGTATCCATAAACGCTGAACAGTGACAAAAACGGCATAACATTGATTTGTGAGCGCGGTATATAAAGCCACTAATAAATTAGCAATAATGCGATTATTGGTCGGTGTTCCTACTGTCATAGCAATAATTTTTCCATCAACATATTCATGACGAGTTTGTGATTGTATTTCTGGCTCAAAATATACTGTTTACTGTTTACTCGACCGAATCTAAAACCTAATTGGTTAAGCTAAAAGCTTTGATGTGCTTAGTTTCTAACCTTCTTTTTAGGCAGGAGAATTGTCAGACTCTTTCTTTTGCCTGTTGTCTGTTGCCTTTTGCCTTCAGAAGCTGATCACTGAAAAGTCTCCCCAAACCCTCACCGCTCAAGGAATTAGAAGTTTCACAGAATAATTAGGAGTGATCCCTTGACTTTGGCGGCGGCTTGGGTTATGATTTTCTTATAATCGGATATTTGTGTCTGTGAGCGACTGCTCAGATTTCCATTATAAATAAAGTCTTTTAAAAATATTATCCCAAAATATGCCGACAAAAGCAAGGAAAATTTCGCCGTCAATTGTTAAGTTTTGTTAAGAAAAATAGCAAGAGCGGCAAGGAATAGAAATCCCTTACCGTTGACTTTGGGGGGACTCACCACTTCTTATAGGGTAAAAACTTACCCGACATGGTAATTTTAACGCGATCGCCTTTAGGGTCTTCCTCCTTATCCACGTCGAGGGTAAAATCGATCGCACTCATAATACCATCGCCGAATTTTTCATGAATCACCGATTTTAGGGGCATTCCATACACCTGCATGATCTCATAGAAACGATAAATCAGGGGGTCAGTGGGGACAACCGGACCCAATCCCTTGAGAGGATACTCGGTTAAGGATGCGACGATTTCGGTTCCCAGTCCCAAAGCTGCCACAATTTTCGTTGCTTCTTCTAGGGAGGTGCTCGCTTGCCGGTAAAAAACAGCGGCAATCCACACCTCATCTCGTCCTAGAATCGCTTCTAGGTCAGCGAAACTCAGGCCTTTTTCCTTCTTCGCTTCCAATAGTTTTGCAGTAATTTCGGGTATCATCGCTTATTTTTGCAGAATTTGTCTGCTTCTAGTTTACCTCAAAATCAATTATATAAGGAAAAGTTATGACATTGATAAAAGAACATTTCTTAAAACCCCTTTACATAACTATAAAAAGCCGATAGTATTAACTCATGTCAAACAAAGAACCTTGACAACCAAATACATACAGAAATTATCCAACCATGACCACCACTCTACAACAGCGCGAGAGCGCTTCCCTGTGGGAGCAGTTCTGTCAGTGGATCACCAGCACCAACAACCGTTTATACATCGGTTGGTTCGGTGTCATCATGATCCCCACCCTGCTCACCGCCACCACCTGCTTCATCATCGCCTTTATCGCCGCTCCTCCCGTA
>NZ_JADBSA010000100.1:0-3712 GCF_020246945.1 Microcystis sp. M113S1
ACAAAACGGGGTTCCGACTAAAGTATTGCCGCTCGCGCAGGCTAGAGACTCTCTCCCCTGAAACCTATAATGGACAAGGTTTTCGCGTCACCTTTTCAGCAAGGGCATCTACATTATAAAAGATACCAAATGGATTCTATACGATGAACCATTGTTTAAGGAGGAAATTCAGGCATGGCGTTACAGTCCCGTTTGTCCTGCTGCTTATAAGTTCTACAGTGATTTTGAGGCTAAACAATTACCAATTCCTCGCCAAGAATCCTTGTCTGGGCTGCCATCGGAGAAAAAAGAACTTTTAGAAGAAATTTGGCAATATTTCGGTAACTACCACGCCTATTGGTTGAGTGATATGACTCACGCGGAGTTTCCTTGGAAAAAGGCTCGTAAAGGTCTGCCACCAGAAGAAAGTTCCACAGAGCCAATTCTCCTTGATGATATGAAAGCATTAGGTTATCAAAAGCTTGATTTGATAGAACAGGAACATCCTGCCTACAAACCGGCCATGTCTGAAGTTTTGAAGGAGGCATTGGCTACGAAATCTTCTCATCCTATTGGGAAAGGAGAAGTGCATGACTGGCTCAATTCTCTTCTCGATTGAATCTTCTGACAACTTCGAGCGCTCTTTCAAAAAACTGGCAAAAGTTCACAAAAATAGCTTTGTTGAACTTATTGCCAAAACTTTAGAGGATTTAATCGATGACCAATATCCCCATAACTCCCGCCAGGAACCTCTACCGGGGAAAATTTAGTTGCCGGAAGGCTGGACTTTTCACAAGCTCGATATCCGGGTTTCAAAAGGTGCTGCGGGGCAAATTAGATTAATGTATTTAGTGAGCGCGACTACCTACACAGTTAAACTGGTTTGGATTTACAGCCATGAGCAGTTTGTCAAACGTCCTGCTGATGCCGATTTAAAAGCTATTATCCGAGAGATTCTGGATGTTTAGGCAGAAATCTACTTCTTGGTGAGTTACGACCCATATGACACTAAATCCGTTGAGTATAGGCTACTTATAAGGATAGGCAAAAGGCACTCTTGCAATAGGCAAAAGCAGGAATAGATAATCAGTCTTTAATAACTGGATTTAGTATTACACTGATAACTGATAACTGATAACTGATGCTGCTATACTAAAAAGCGTAGTCGTTATGAGTTGCATTTACGGTTATGACTGTCGAGAATTTAGTCATTATTGGTTCGGGACCCGCGGGATATACGGCGGCGATTTATGCGGCGCGTGCGAACTTAAAACCCTTGATGTTTGAGGGTTTCCAAGCGGGAGGCATTCCGGGGGGACAATTGATGACCACCACAGAAGTAGAAAATTTCCCCGGTTTTCCCGAAGGAATCACCGGTCCGAAGCTCATGGAAAGAATGAAGGAACAGGCCGAAAGATGGGGGACCCAATGCTATACCGAAGATGTTATCTCGGTGGATTTAAGTCAGCGTCCTTTTACCATTCGTTCCACCGACCGGGAAGTTAAGTCCAATAGTATTATTATCGCCACGGGAGCCACTGCCAAACGCTTAGGATTACCCAGCGAAGCTCAATTCTGGAGTAACGGGATTTCCGCTTGTGCTATCTGTGACGGTGCTACACCGATATTTAGAGAGGAAAACCTCGCTGTGATTGGTGGCGGTGACTCGGCGGCGGAAGAAGCCGTATATTTGACTAAATACGGCTCTCACGTCCATTTATTGGTACGCGGGGAAGCGATGCGCGCCTCGAAAGCAATGCAGGACCGGGTGTTAAATAATCCGAAAGTTACCGTTCATTTTCATACCCAAGCGGTGGATGTGTTCGGTACAGGCAGTAAAATGGCAGGATTACGCATTAAAAACTCGCAAACGGGAGAAATCAGCGAATTAGCCGTTAGAGGGTTATTTTATGCCGTCGGTCACACTCCCAATACTTCCCTATTCCAAGGACAACTAGAATTAGACGAGGTGGGTTATGTGAAAGTCAAACCGGGGACTGTTGCTACCAGCGTCGAGGGGGTTTTTGCCGCAGGAGATGTGCAGGACCACGAATACCGTCAGGCCATCACTGCCGCAGGTACGGGGTGTATGGCGGCGTTATTGGCAGAAAGATGGTTATCGGAGCATAATTTAATCCAAGAATACCGTCAATCAGCCACTTCTGAACATTACGAGACGAAAACCGTTAGCGAAACCCCGGCCGATACGGAGGAAACTTTTGATATTAACAAAACCCATCACGTTGGGGGTTATGCTTTGCGGAAATTATTCCACGATGGCGATCGCTTGTTAATGGTAAAATATGTTTCTCCCACCTGTGGCCCCTGTAAAACCCTGAAACCGATTTTAGATAAAGTGGTCGATGAGTACGATGGCAAAATTTATTTTGTGGAAATTGACATCGAAGCTGACCCAGAAATTGCCAAAATGGGTCAAGTAACTGGTACTCCCACGGTACAATTCTTTAAGGAGCGGGAATTAGTAAAAGAAATGCGCGGAGTCAAACAAAAAAGCGAATTTCGTCAAGTAATTGAGAGTTATCAATAATCAGTTATCAGTTATCAGTTATCAGTTATCAGTTATCAGTTATCAGATGTGAGTTTTTAGTTTACTGTTTACTGATTACTGTTTACTGAAAAAGCTCCCCACACCCCACACCCCACTTCCCAACACCCTATGCTAGAGGTCTTACAATTTGATTTTATGCGCCATGCCATCGCCGCAGGAATATTAGTTAGTATTGCCTGTGGGATTGTTGGTACTTTGGTAGTAGTTAATCGCGTGGTTTTTATCAGTGGTGGAATCGCTCACGCTGCCTATGGAGGCATAGGAATCGGTTATTTTTTTGGGATTAATCCCCTGGTGGGGGCGATATTTTTTACCTTTTTTTCGGCTTTAGGCATGGGTTTTTTACAGCGTCGCATCCGGGAGAGATCTGATACTTTAATCGGGGTGATGTGGGCGATTGGTATGGCGATTGGGGTAATTTTTATTGATTTAACCCCCGGTTATAAAGCTGATTTAATGAGTTATCTTTTCGGTAGTATTTTAACTGTACCGAGGGATGATTTATGGATAATGGCGGGCATAGATATATTAATTATAACCTTAGTTAGTATCTTTTATAAAGAGTTGTTAGCCATATCTTTTGATGAAACCTTTGCGATTATTCGCAATATTCCCGTGGAGATAATTTATTTAGGTTTAATGGGAATAACCGCTTTAACTATTGTCGCAGTAATGCAGGTGGTAGGATTAATTATGGTAATTGCTTTACTAACTATTCCCGCCGCTATCAGTGGACAATTTGTTAAAAATATGAAGGGAATGATGATCCTAGCGATTATTTTAGGAATTGTCTTTACTTTAGTGGGTTTGTGGTTATCCTATAGTTTAAATCTCACCTCAGGGGCGACAATTATTTTAGTGGCAGGATTGGGTTATTTAATCAGTCTTACTTGGAAACCTTTCATCCTAACTATCACCAGAAAAATATCTAATCTTTAAGGCTCTCCCCTAGTTGTGGTGATAAGAACAAGTTATCTAGGGTCTGCTGAAAAAGTTTTTCGGTGGGGGTTGGGGGATGGGGGAGGGGGGATGGGGGATGGGTTTTACCGATTTTCAGGTGGTCAACTACCTAATTTTCAGGGAAAAAGTACCTGAATTTTCCCCCTGATCACTCCCAGTCCTGGTACTTTTTGATTGACAAAAAGTCTAAAAGTCTTACCCAAC
>NZ_JADBSA010000101.1:0-8241 GCF_020246945.1 Microcystis sp. M113S1
ATAGGCTTTTTCCATGTCTCACATTTTAGCATATATTTGGTAAATGCGCTAGTATTTAACAGTAAAGCCGTCGTGAAACGACGGGGTTTCAGACCCAAAATTTTCGATGAAAGGAATTTTTATTGGTTTAATTAAGGGATATCGACGGTTTATTTCGCCGCTATTTCCCCCTTCCTGTCGTTTTCAACCCACCTGTTCCCAGTATGCCATGGAAGCGATTGATCGCTTTGGTGTGGTGCGCGGTTCTTGGTTAGCAATTAAGCGTATTCTCCGTTGTCATCCTTTTCACCCCGGAGGTTACGATCCTGTGCCTCCCTGTAGCCACAAGCACGATTAAAAGGCAAAAATGCTGCCTATTTTCTTTGGGGAAAACGCTCGATATCGGCGATACCATAAAAGATGATCTGTTTGTCTTTTAAACGTAGTCGATCGACCCTTAATTGAGTACCATCGAGGGCAAATTTATCTAAATCCATGAGGTTGTTAACGTGGCTGATTAAAGCTTCTCCTAAAGCTTTCGATCTTTCGTCCCCTTGATAAACCACCTCAACAAATTGAATTTTTCGCCGTTCTTCCACAACCACAGCAGTGGTCATTTCTAGAAGAATTGGTTCTTCTTCTCCCAATTTGATTAGACTTTTCAGAGTTAAAGTTTTATTGTCATTGAGAATTAATTCCGTATTCTGACAGTGAATTGATTTACCTTCGTACTCTAATCTTTGCAGTTTTTCGACAATAAAAGGTGTATTAAAAGAGGTGGTTAAATCTTCTTCCGTTAAAACTACCCGCAAAGTGGCCCGCGTCGGTTGACGGAGTTTTACCTGTCCGGTAAAAATGGCACTAAAATCGATCGCCACCGCTTGCACATACAATTCCATGGCTTCGATGCGTAGGCCATTGTACATCAGCATCGACTGACCGATAAAGTCAAAACCGTCGATACTGCCTTGCAGTAATTTGGCTACGGGTTCGGCGCGGACAGTAGCTTTCAGCTTGCCTGTCCGTTTGAATAATGCAGCGATCGCAGCACTCACCGCCTTACTGATGAGTTGATCGCCGCTCTGATTGGGAAAAGGTAAGCTACCAAACACGCCTGCTGTCATATCTCTCATAAGTGGGACTACAACGATCTTAACATTATTTAAAGTTTCTTTACATCTCGTTTTATTAATGAGGATGATAAGCAATCTGTATGATTCTGTAGAGGTTATAAATTTTTAGCGGTCTATCCCGTGCGAGGGGATAGGATAGAAAAGTGCTACTATCCCAGTGATATAGCGTTTTTCACTTAGAAAATCGGGGTTAAAAACGTGGTTGCCATTTCAGATCAACAACAGTTAGCCGCTACCCACAACCACAGCGATCGAGTGGCGGTATTATTAATGGGATACGGGGAAGTGGAGAGTTACGAGGACTTTGCCAACTATAATGAACAGGCCTTAAATCTGCTGACGGCTAAGTTCGCTCCTGTACCGACTTGGGTTTATCCTCCCCTAGCGAAATTATTGGCCATATTTGACCTACACGAATGGCAACACCAGCATAATCACTTTATTTCGCCCCATAACCACATTTTCGAGCATCAAAGACAGGAAATCGAGCGCAATTTACAGGCAAAATGGGGTAATCGGGTGGAGGTATTCAAAGCATTTAACTTCTGCGCGCCTTTTTTACCAGCACAGGTATTAGGGGAAATCCGCGAACGGGGATTCGAGAAAATTTTGATCTATCCTCTCCTCGTGGTTGATTCTATCTTTACCAGTGGCATTGCGATCGAACAAGTTAACAAAGCTTTAGCTCAAGGACAAACGGGGGAACATTGGGTGAAAGGATTGCGCTATATTCCCTCGTTTTATAACCAACCCGCTTATATAGAGCTAATGGCGCGGTTAGTGGAAGAAAAAATCGCTGCTGAGGTAGCTAGTAGCTGTCTTCCCTCGCAAATTGGCATTATTTTAATGAATCACGGTTGTCCCCACGAAGCGAAGGGATTTACCTCGGGAATCGATGAAAGTCAAGCTTTATACGAGTTAGTCCGGGAAAAATTAATCTATCGTTATCCCTTGATTTCTGTGGGTTGGTTAAATCACCAAACCCCCTTAATTAAATGGACGCAACCGAATGCAGAGTTAGCGGCGAAGAATTTAATCGAATTAGGGGCCAAAGCTTTAATTTTCATGCCGATTGGCTTTGCTACGGAAAATCACGAAACTTTACTGGATGTGGAGCATATTATCGAAGCTTTACGCCGCAAACACGACCAAGTTAATTATGTGCAGATGGCCTGTGTCAACGATAACCCCGAATTTTGCCGGATGGCTGCCGATTGGGCCGAGGAACATATCGAAGCTCTCATATCACAAGAGGCTTTATCTGTCAATAGTTCTGTAACAATTCCTCACATTCATTCCGATCACCATCATCACCACGGACACCACCATCATCATTAAGCTTGGACAGTGGCAAAGAGGGGTAGCGGCGAAAATTAGTCCTACCACTTGTCACTGTTGGAAGTATGATCTATAATTGTGCTTTCCTGGGTACGTAGCTCAATGGATAGAGCATCCGCCTTCTAAGCGGACGGTTGTAGGTTCGATCCCTACCGTACCCGTTACTCATGACCCTTTTTCTGATCGATATACAAGTTCTGCTAGTTCGATCATCGCAGCCCCAGAAATTACCTTTTTAGGCACGGCACGTAACGATTCGGCTGGTGGTTTCTCTTTTCCTTCTCTCACTGGCTCTAACAAGGGCCGTTTCGGTCCTAATTTTCAGTTTCAAGTTATCTCTACATCTGTTCCCGAACCCTCCTCCTCCCTCGGACTCCTCGCCCTCGGAACTCTCGGCGCAGCCTCAACCCTCAAGCGCAAATTGAAGCCATCCAAATCAGCCGAAAAAGAAACCACAAAAGTAGGCTAAATTGCCCAGCAAAAATACGACAAATTACCCCTTCATTCAGTCAGTTAAGGGGGGTATTTTTTGCATAACTCTCTGAATTTCCATGATTTTAAGGAGTATGGTTTATCTTGCGAGCCGAGAGCGGCTACAATCTAAGATGACTGGTTATAGATGCTTTCAAGATGACTAAAACAGCAGAAACCCTCAAAATAGAACTTGCTCAACTTCCTGTGCAAGATCGCGCTGAACTCGCTTACTTTCTCATCCATTCTTTAGATGAAGGTGTAGATGACAATGTTTTAGATGCTTGGGATAGAGAATTAACTGAAAGATTAGCCGAAATTTATGCTGGAACAGCCAATGGTGAACCATCAGAAAAAGTATTATTGGAATTACGAGAGAAATATTCGTGAAACCGGTTATTATTCACAGTGAAGCAACAGGAGAACTTGACAATACTATTCAATATTATGAGAAGCAAAAGATAGGATTAGGGCTAGATTTGCTATCTGAAATTGAACAAGTTCTCGAAAAAATTAAAATTAACCCTAATCTGGGAACAGACCATACTATCGAAGGGGTAAGCCGTTATGTCATTCGCCGTTTTCCTTACATCATTTTTTATGTAGAATTTGAAGCATTTATCTGGCTGGTTGCGATCGCACATGGAAAACGTAAACCTGATTACTGGAAAAAGCGAAATTTAGAATAATGGAGATACTCAAACGTAAACTAAAACTATCCAAATCCACCGAAAAGGAACCCACAAAAGTAGGCTAAATTGCCTCTAAAAATACCATAAATGCCCCTTCATGTTATCTTGAGTGGGCTTATTTTAGGGAATTTATTTTTACAATCCAAATCAATCATTTTCATTCTATAATGTTACCAGTGTAAAATAAATAAGAGGGGTTATTCATAATGAGTCCACATCCGGATAACTTTGACAACTTTCTCTTCTGGAATAACCTGATAAACCAAACGATGCTGAATATTAATACGTCGGGAATAATAGCTCGCTAAATCGCCACTGAGTTTCTCATAAACAGGATAAGATTGATAGGGATTTGACTTAAGAATATTTAATAACTCGTTAGCTTGTTTTGCCAACCCAGTACGAGCCAGCTTTTCAGCATCTTTTTTCGCTTGTTTGGTAAAAACTAACTGCCAATTATCCATTTAAAATTGCTCTGATATCCGCCTCATCCACACAATCTTCAATAGAAGTGTTGCCACCTTCAATAATTGAATCTACCATACCAGGAATAGAATACAAATAAAGCGTTTCTTGAATAGAGTTCCAATCTTCCTCAGCGATTAAAATAGCATTTTTTTTCGTACCAGATAACAAAATCGGTTGATGATTATCATTGGTATCATTCACTAATTCATCAATTTGTTCTTTGGCTTCAGTAACAGTAACAATTTTCATGTAACTATCCCTTAAATTAACAACAAGAGCGCAACCAATCTTAACACAAGTCAAGTATTATTCAGCATAATAGCACCTTTTTTAAATATTTGTCAAATTTCTTTTTACTTATTCTCGTTGCCAATTCTTGATAAGTTGCCTTGCTCTGGAGCATGGTACATTGACTGATTGATTACTATTCTGGGTGTTACTAGGGGATTAAGTAAAGCACTAAGTAGGTAGGTGTTAAAATTTGTCAGAGCCGCCTTATTAAGGGGAGTAGGGGGGATCAAAGACAAAATCTATCTTCAATTAATTCTCGATAAACTGCTTCGGGAATAAAAACTATTTCGTAAAGTTGTTGTAGTAGATAAAGTTGATTAATAGCTGCAAGATTGTTGATAGGCAATGTATCACTGACAATAATCACAATCTGCCCATCTCCCGCAAGTTCTTAATATCCTGTTCAAAATCTTCGACATCGTAGTGTACTGGAATTTGACGACTTGCCAGTAGGTGTTGAAAAGCAATACGATTCATTCCGGCAAATCGACTCGCTTGAGCAAGGGTGAGCTTCTCTTTTTGAAAGAGCATAACCGCAATTTCCGGCCTCATCTCAGCTTCAGTCCTGCGTGTGGCACTGAGAATTTCATCGGAGATATCAATACTCATGGCTATAAACCTATCTATCCCTTCCTATTGGAATAATATTATAACCTCCTTCATTTAGTCAGTTGAGGGTGTATTTTTGGCATAACTCTCTCAATTCCCATAATTTCAGGGAGGATGGTTTATCCGATAGCTGCTACAATACAGATACAGGAAATAAAATTTTGATCAGTAGGGTAGAAGTCTTTTCCGTTATCTTAGAAGGTGAGCATCATGAAAAATTTATAAGAAATTAAAGCGATTTTAGGTCAGGTTAAGTCCTTAGTAAAAGAAAAGTATTATGTCAGTGAATTAGGTATTTTTGGAGATTATGTAAAAGGAGAAGTGCCGGAAAATAGTGAAGTTAATATTCTGATAGATTATACAGAACCGCCTAGTTTACTAGATTTAGTAGATCTGGAATATTATTTAAGTGATTTACTTAAGCTAAAAGCGGATGTTATCAGTAAAAATGGCTTAAAAGGAAGAAGGAGAGAAAGAATTTTATCGGAGGTTATTTATGTATGACGCAACGGGAATTTAGAGATTTCTTGCAAGTAAAGTAAAACTCGATAGGTTGGGTTTCGCCTTTTGAGCCGATTGGTAATACCTGATCAATAATGATAGCTCAACCCAACCTACGGCTGAATCTTCATCCTTTGCCAATGAATCAAATAAAGACAAAGACTTTACCCCCAGTTTTGGCAACTATTCTTGGTGTGAGAGGAGGAGGCAGATTTTGCTGCCGTTTCCTCCTGATATCTAAGACAGGATCAATTTTTGCGGTAAAAAATCTTACTGCCTTGGTCACTGACAAAATGACAATTGCGGTAGGACCGCCAGAGAGATTTGAAAATCGGTTCTTTCGAGACGCGATAATAGTCTCCTAAGACGGGAAGGATGGCCTCGGTTGCTTCTTGGAGATGATAGTGGGGAATAGTGATAAAAATATGATGGGCGACGTGAGTACCAATTTGGTGATGGATGGGATTAAAGATGCCATAATCGCGATCGATGGTAGAAAGCGCCCCTTTGAGAAAGTACCAGTCTTGACCGCGATACCAGGGAATATCATCTTCGGTGTGGTGTAGGAATGTCACCAAGTCCAACCAAACCACAAAGACGATATAGGGCATGATGTAGTAGTTAAACAGAAACCAAAAGCCGTAGCTGATACCCACCCCAATTAATAGACCTAACATAAAGGTACAGCAAACGGTGCTAGTCAGTACCTGCCACCGTTCCGAGGGGCGAAAGAGGGGGCTTTCGGGCATAAAATGGGATCCCTGTTTATTAGGGGAACGACGGAAAAGATAAAGGGGATAAACAAATAAAATTAGCTGAAAACGAGCTAATTTTTCGTACCAAGCCATATTGTTATACTGGGTTTCCGTGACGGGATACCAACTTTCATCGGTGTCGATATTGCCGGTATTAGCGTGATGGGTGCGATGACTGATGCGCCAACCGTGGAAAGGTACGAGAATGGGAGTATGACTGAGATGACCGATTAAGTTATTTAACCAACGATAACGGGAAAAGGAACCGTGACCGCAATCGTGACCGACGACAAATAAGGCCCAAAACATGGTTCCCTGCATAAACCAAAAAAGGGGGAAGAACCATGCTTGATTAATCTGGTAAGTTATCCAGTAAAGTAGGGTAATGATGCCAATATCAAAAAAAAAGTAGGCTAAAGAGCGAAAAACGCTTGATTGGAAGCAACGGGCCGGGATAGCTAGACGGACATCCTGTAGGGTAAATGGCAAAAATTCTCTTTTTAGGGAGGGTTTAGGTAGGGTTTGGGACACTAGGTTATAACTCAAGATAGATGACAGGGCAGTATTGACGAAAGCTTGAGTAGCTCAAGTTTTTTTGTTTCTCGATGCGCTATCTTTTCTCTATCTCAGCTAGGAGCGGATAAGACCGAGCGATCGAGCGAATTTCGTCTAACTCACCAGAATTTTATTGTAGGGCTTAATGTAACTTAACAAAAGCCCCTAGGGAAAGTTAATCAGATTCTCCCCCTGTCTGTCCGTCTGTCCCCTTGGGCATCTAGTACAATAATATCTGAGAAAATAGATAAGACTCTCGGTTATTCAATCAATATTATGAACCAGTTACCTATTCGTCCAGCTAACAAAAATTTTACCCATAGTTGCTTGACTTTTGCCGATTTTTATGCGGGAATTGGTGGCTTTCGTCTCGGTCTTGAACAAATCGGTTGGCAATGTGTTTTTAGCAACGAAAATAACCCAGATTGTGTGAAAACCTACAATCACAATTTTCATGAATCGATAAAACCGCAAGATGTTGAAGCTTTAATTCCTAGTTTAATTCCCGATTTTGAGGTTTTTTGTGGGGGATTTCCCTGTCAGCCATTTTCCAGAGCAGGACAAAAAAAAGGGTTTCAAGACAGTCGCGGACTAGCTATTCAGGAAATTATCAGAATTTGCCATGAAAAAAAGCCTAAAGTGATCTTTCTTGAAAATGTTAGTAATATCCTGCGCTTAAATCAAGGGCAGATATTAAAAGATATATTAATCCAGTTAAAAGAAATAAATTATCTGGCTTTTTATGCAGTTATCGATAGTAAATATTTCCAAATTCCTCAATCAAGACCTCGCTTTTTTTTATTGGCTTTCCGAAAGGATTTAGGAATTAAAAACTTTCAATTTCCCCAACCTTGCCATGCAGAAGTCGGTATTGAGAAAATTATTGTTTCGGGGGATTATTCAATTCCCATATCGGAAAAATGGCAGCAGTATATTGATTATTACGCTGGCAGAATTACTGCCGAACAATTATCTTTTCAACTGCCAAAAACAAGAATAAGTATTGAAAGGTCAAGTGTTAATGTAGATTATGATAATTGTATTTATCAAATGAGATCTAGTGGCATCCGAGCAATTTCTATCCAAAAACCCTTTCCTACTTTTGCGGTTAGTGTTAGCGGTGGTGGCGCCATGATTCCAGTGTATAGCAAGGAAAGAAGACATTTAAGTCTCTTAGAAATAAAAAGATTAATGGGATTTCCCGATGATTATTATTTTCCTGTTTCTCGCACCGCTGCTATTAAACAACTTTCTAACGCTGTCTGTCCCCCAGTCATTAAACATATTGGTATAAATATTACTAAATCACTTAATTAGGGTCTGCTGAATAAATCTAAAAACCTTGTTGGGTAAGACTTTTAGACTTTTTGTCAATCAAAAAGTACCAGGCATGGGAGTGATCAGGGGGAAAATTCAGGTACTTTTTCCCTGAAAATTAGGTAGTTGACC
>NZ_JADBSA010000102.1:0-8356 GCF_020246945.1 Microcystis sp. M113S1
AGAATAAGTAGGCAACGTAGAGGCTTTGTCGAAAAAGAGGCATTGCGCGTCATTAAATCTAACGATTTCATCGCCCAGGTCGATTTAAATGTTAAAGGCATGGTAAAAAACTCTAAACTAGCTAAATCTATTAATGATGTGGCTTGGTCAACTTTTCGGCAATGGTTAGAATATTTTGGTTTTAAATATGGTAAGGCTACAGTAGCAGTAGCTCCCCATAACACCAGTCAAAACTGTTCTAATTGTGGTCAAAAAGTAGCTAAATCTCTATCTACAAGAACCCATATTTGTCCTCACTGTGGCTATGTAGAAGATAGAGATATTAACGCCGCTATCAATATTCTCAAAAAGGGACTAAGTACGGTAGGGCATACCGAAACTACTACGCTTGGGGAGAGATTCCCTCTGGTTTAGTTGGATACGTCCTGCTAGATTAAGGAAACTCGATGAACCAAGAATCCCTCGCTTTTAGCGACGGGAGTGTCAAAGAATTTAGCTGGAATTTATGAATCATTTTCTGCATTCTTTCACGGTTTTTCCTGATTCTGCCCGAAAATCTCGGTCTTACTCCCTAGGTAAACTTCGACGACCCTTAATCTTCCTGTTTACCGTCGGTTGTCTGACTAGCGTAGTCGGTTATCGTTTCTATAATCAGCCGAAATTGGCCGTCGGGACTATTTCCCCCGTCACAATTATCGCCCCCGAAGATGCCAGTTTTGAAGACCAAGAAACCACCGCCCTCAAACGCCAAAAAATTCGGGCTGGACTGCTTCCCCGGCTGAAAAGAGACCCCCAAACCACTGCCCAGATTGAGCGAGCGCTGCGGGACACTTTAGGGCAATTAAGTCAAATTATCCCAATTCTGCCCAAAAATTCCATTTTAATCAGCAGGACTATTTCTAACGCCACACTGGGAACGCTGCTCACCTTTTCTGCCGCTCAATGGTCAACTCTACAAAGCGGCCTCAACTATGAAGAATCTTTTGCAAAACCCTTGACAAAAGAGCAGGAATATGCTATACACGAAATCCAAGCCTATCGTCAGCGCGTGACAAAGGGGAAATTTGAGCAATTTATCGATCGATTAGGGCAATTACGGCAAATACAGGGGCAAACCAGCCAAAATTATCGGCATTCCAGCTTAAATCAACTCAAATATGGCGATCTGATCGCAGTAGCTCAAATGGGCGATCGAGAGTGGCAAAACCTAGAAACAGCCATCCTGCAAGGGGGTCGCCGCATTTTGGTGCAAGGCATTCCCCCGGGTATTTCCACCAGTCACCTACAGGATACCATCGCCGTGCAGATTAGCAGCGATCGCCTAACCCGTCGTCAGCAGCTTTTAGCCGAAAATATCCTTCTAGCGGCCCTAGAGGGACAGGCTAACCTGATAGAAGATCGGGAGTCAACCAAAGAACAAGCGGCTAAAGCGGTGGAAGCGGTAGATATGGTGATGTCTAGCACTCAAACCGGTCAAATTATCGTTAAAACAGGCGAAAAAATTACTCAAGCTCAGTTTGTTCTCATCGATGGCTTTGGTTTAAGCGAACGGGGCATTAACTGGATGGGTTTAGGAGCAACGGCAATCCTTGTCACCAGCGTGATCGGGACTTTTTGCCTCGTGGCCCAGCGTCTCCATCGGCCTCTGCGTCACCGGGATTTTCTTCTCTTGGGTTTACTAAGTTTTACCACACCGATCTTAGCGATCGCCCATATTCCCTTTACCAATCTGGCAGCCGTGGGTTTATTAGTCAGCAGTTTCTATGGCCCGACTTTGGCCGTCACCCAAGTCCTCTTAACTGCCGGTCTTTCCCTATTCAGTATCCAAGGCATCAGCGCCGATTTAATCGCGGGGACGATGGGGGGACTATTAGCGGCCATAATAGCGGCAAAATTGCGCTCCCGGGATGAATTATCGCTCCTAGGAATGGGAATCGGAGTCAGTCAAGGGGGTGTTTATCTGCTCACCTACCTAATCGTTAGCGCCACGGCCAGCACGATCATCTATGCTCTACTACCCACGGCGCTCGTCTATGGTCTATCGGGAATAGCTTGGACGGTAATCGCTCTAGGATTATCCCCCTATCTGGAACGCTGTTTCGATGTGGTGACTCCCATTCGTCTGGTGGAGTTGTCCAATCCTAATTGTAGTTTGCTCAAACGTTTGGCCACAGAAGCGCCGGGTACTTTTCAACATACCCTTTTTGTCGCCTGTTTAGCCGAAGCGGCCGCCCGAAAACTGCACTGTAATGTGGAATTAATTCGCACGGGAACCCTTTATCACGATATCGGGAAAATGCACGATCCTCTCGGTTTTATTGAAAATCAAATGGGTGGCCCGAATAAACACGATGAAATTAACGATCCCTACGTCAGCGCCGAGATTATTAAAAAGCACGTTAGCGAAGGGTTAGTCATGGCCCGCAGACAGGGTTTACCGCGAGTCGTCCGCGATTTTATTCCTGAACACCAAGGCAATCTCTTAATTTCCTATTTTTATCAGCAAGCTTTGCAAAAATCCAGACAAAATGGTCAAGAAATCGTCGATGAAGCAGCCTTTCGCTACGATGGTCCGATTCCCCAATCGCGAGAAACGGCGATCGTTATGTTAGCCGATAGTAGCGAGGCCGCTTTGCGATCGCTAAAGGAGGCCTCCCCAGAACAAGCCATGGATATGATCAAAAAGATTTTTCAGGCCCGATGGCGCGATCAACAATTAGTAGATAGTGGTATTCGTCAGGAGGAATTACCAATTATTGCCGAGATTTTTGTGCAAGTTTGGCAACAATTCCATCATCAACGCATTGCCTACCCGAAAGCAGTTTTAGAAGTCTCCTCAGCCGAAAAACTATGACAAGAGATCCTTGGCTAAATCAGTTACAATTTCTGGCGTTGTCAGATAAAGAGATGAGAAGGCAAAATAGATAGAAACTCAATGAAGGAAAAAAACGATGAAATGTCCAGAATGTAAAAGTGACCACATCAATAAAAATGGTCATCGTGGTCAAAAACAAAACTATATAGGGTTAGCTGAATAAATCTAAAAACCTTGTTAGATAAGACTTTTAGACTTTTTGTCAATCAAAAAAAGTACTGGCCATGGGAGTGATCGGGGGGAAAATTCAGGTACTTTTTCCCTGCCCTGTCAGGATTTTTATCGATTCCAGTTAATCGATCAAACACAGTACAAGTGTATTTAATTAACTAGCCGACGTTTAATTTATCGTTCTATTCCCCTGTTCTATTTTTCGCAGTCTTTCTAAAATTTCTGATTGTGTTGGGTTATTTCTAATTTCATTGATATCTTTATAGGTAAAGCCCATAATATCAAATAATAACCATATTAATCTTTCTCTCTTATCCTCGTCACTAAAATTTCCCCCGATGATAGCGTTTAATCTTCCTTGATATTTCTCTTGCGTTTCTTTCAGTGTAAATCTACCGATTAATTCTTGGATGTATTCCTGAATAGTAACTATTTCAAAATCATCAAATCTAAGCTTGATAGAATTATATAGGCTGGTTCTCTTCTTTAGCAGTTTCTTGTCTAAAGACTTAATAATAGATATTTGAAATTCTTTGTACAACTCTAATAGCTTTTTGATCAGACTGGAGACAGGATTAATTGTCGATAGGCTAAATCCACCCATTACTTGGTCGATTTGTTCTAAATTAGGGTTTAAGGAACTAATAATAAAACCAAAGACCAGAGCAATGATTAAACCAACATATACATTATCCTCGATCGAGCTTAATAGAGAAAATATAAATTGAATCAGATAGTATAAGAGTATTGATGTAACAATTTTGACAATTAATAAATGAAAAAAAGTCTTTAAAAAATCCTTTTTTAAATCGGGAAATAAATGACGAATCCTAAAAGCTGAGAAATAGCTAATTCTAGTTTCAACTGCTACTCCAATAATTATCGAAGCAAACACAAAAGACCACCGATGTCCTTCCACAAATTTCTGTATTTCACTAGAAAGGTCGGTGGCAGCAGTTGTCTGAGAATCTACCAAAAATAGGTAATGGGTGAATGAACTGAAAAAAGGAAACTTATCTAATTCCGTTAGAACCTGACTACAAAATACCATTTACCCTCAGCCAACGAGTTTTCCAAGTGGGAGTAAAGATTTTGTAGTTTTCTTGTTCACTAACTGAGATATAGCCTTTTTCCGCTAGTTTTTCTAATTTATCTTGTAAGTCAGCTTCTCCAATTCTATCTGTTTCAATTTCAAAGCTCAAGGCAGTGGCAGCCCTAACTTTGAGTAAATCAGATAAAAGAGACTTCTCCGCGGAGGTTAAATAATTGTCAGGCTCAACTGAAGGTTTCCGATAGTCGTAACCGTCTTTGCCTTTGGACTTAGGAGGAAATATGTCAAGCATTATGTTTTGTGTAGTTTATAAATACACTTCGACCAGTACACCTTGATCCTCAGTCATGACTCTCTGATCTCAGTCATGAGATATGTCTGACTCTGATCTCATGACTGAGATATGTCTGAGTTTTTTGCGATAGAATAGAGATTGCGTCGATTGATGGAAGTTTATGGGGCGATCGCTTAAAGTAAAATCAGAATATATCCCTAGAGTCAAACAAGCACTTAAACGCAATGGTTACGCGACTCAACAGCTGCTTGCTGAGGAGTTAGGATTCGCAAGATCGACTCTTAACCTTTTTCTTAACGGTAAATCGATTAACAACCTCAATTTTTATGAAATTTGTCAAAAATTAGCCCTTGATTATCGAGAAATCGCTGACTGGGATGAGTTGGAGGAAACAGCGGCTGCCATGTCTGAGGATGAGGGAGAAAACCGGGCCGCGGATTTTTCCAAGTATGTTGAACGTCCTCCAGTGGAACAGCTTTGTCTGGAGACGGTGAGTCAAGCAGGTTCATTGTTGCGGATTAAATCAGCTAAGGGGATGGGTAAAACCCTATTAGTCGATAGAATTTTGAGTCAAGTTGACAAAAGACGGTATAAAACCGTCAGTTTCAGTTTTTTACAAGCAAGCAAAAGAATTATCAGCGATTTAGACCAATTGCTCTCTTGGTTTGCTTTGATTATTTCCAAGAAATTAGGGTTAGCAAATCTCTTTGAAGAAAAATGGCAAGAAGGATTAGGAATTTATAGCTGTACTGCCTATTTTGAAGACCATTTGCTCAAAAAGCTGGATAAACCCCTAATTTTAGTTTTAGAGGAGATAGATAGTCTCTTTGTTTATGCAAGCGTTGCCGACGATTTCCTTAGTTTATTTCGTCTTTGGCATGAGGAGGCAAAAAATAATAATACTTGGCAAAAGTTACACTTAATTATCACCTATTCCACAGAAAATTATGTTCCTGCTGACCTGAATACATCTCCTTTGATTAATGTGGGAACAGAAATCCTGTTACCTGATTTTACTCCAGAACAGGTCTTGACTCTAGCCAATAAATATCAGGCTAACTTGGGAAAAGATGAACTGCAAAAAATAATTAATCTTGTTGGGGGACATCCCTATTTAATCCAAAAAGCGCTTTATGCAATTACCCAAAAACAGCTGTCTTTAGCAGATTTTGAACAGACAGCAGCCACGGAAGCGGGAATTTATGGGGATCATTTACGAGGACATTTGCTAAACTTACAAGAACATCCAAACCTAGCAGCAGGAATGAAAAAGGTTGTAGAGTCGTCTTCTCCCGTTGATTTAGGTGCAACAATTAATTGGCAACTTCATAGTTTAGGATTAGTAAACTTTGTGCAGAATGCTGTTCAACCCCGTTATCCACTATACAGCGACTATTTTAGGTATCGCTTATCCGCCTAAAATCCGATATATTGAGTTAAACTGTTGTACATCTAAATCTAATATTCGTTTTCACCTGTTCCCCGTTCCCCCATCGAACCCAGAACTTTAAATGCGGACTAGCTTAGGGACAGATAACCTTTGATTAAATTATTCATCAAACTTAACCAATCAGACAAATTGCTAATTTTAATCCTATGGCGACCAATTTTTATCATATTGGAGGCAGCGTCCCCCTAGAGTCACCTAGTTATATCAAGCGGGAAGCAGATGATCTATTTTATGACTATCTAAAAAATGGACAGTATTGCTATGTGTTGAATTCCCGTCAAATGGGAAAATCAAGTTTGTGGGTACAGACACAAAAACGACTGAAAGAGGATAATATTGATTGTGCTACCATTGATTTGAGTGGTATAGGGAAAAAACTCTCCGAAGATATTTGGTATCGAGTATTATTTGAGCAACTGGTTAAACGATTTGATCTTTCTATTCGGGAAAAAGAGCAAACTTGGTGGGATGAACGAGCCTATAAATCACCTATTAATCGTCTTGATCAATTTGTTGAGGAAATTCTCTTAAAGGAGGTATCCCGACCTATTGTTATCTGTTTCGATGAAATTGATAGCGTTCTGAGCTTAATTTTTTCCACAGATGATTTCTTTGCTTGGCTGCGTAGCTGTCATGAAAAACGTCCTCATAATAGGGATTATCAACGTCTAACCTTTTGTATGTTGGGGGTAGCGGCAGTTTCTAACTTTATTCAAGATAATTATCGTAGTCCTTTTAATATTGGTCAAGATATTCGATTATCTGGATTTACCATAAGGGATGCCAGAAAACTTGCCGAGGGATTGCAGGAAAAATTTATCGAACCGCAACGGGTTTTAGAGGAGGTTATAGACTGGACAGGTGGACAACCATTTTTAACTCAAAAAATTTGTAATTTAATCTCCACATCTCGCACTGGATTTGGCAGGGAATCGGCAGCAACCCCGATTAATGTCGGCGATTTTATCCAGTCGCAAGTAATTAGTAACTGGGTATCTCAAGATAGTCCAGAACACCTAAAAACTATTCGGAATCGTTTATTAAATAAGCGTGTCACGGGTAAAAGAATGCTGAAGCTTTACCAAGAAATTTTAAAAAATGGTGAAATTACCGATGATGGTAGTCCCGACCAAATAGAATTACGCTTAACGGGATTGGTAGTTCAAGACCGACAAAAGTTAAAAGTTTATAATAAGATTTATAGAAATGTTTTTAATGAAACTTGGGTGACAACGGAATTAAATAAAATCCCTGCATACTACGAAAGAGTAGATCAACTAGCTGAAATACTATTAAGGACTGAATTTGATGAGAATCAAAGAGCAGCTTTAATTGAGGAAATTCCTGCTTGGACAGGTGGTAACTTGGAGTTAACGATAATAGTTATCCTTTTGCTAATCGACAATAAAAACGAGTTACGAGAAGGACAAGAGAAACCAGTAATTGAACAATTGATTCAGAAAAATATTGTAGAAAATTGGTTACAAAATAAAGCGGCAGACCATCTCCAGAAAATACAAAACAGTCTCTTAACTCCTGATAAAAATGTTAGGTCAACATTAGAAATCTATCAAGATATTTTGCAGGGGAGAGTCTTGGCTGATAATAAACCGGAAAAATTGGCACTTCAGCAAGCAGAATTAGTGATTAAAAATGATGATTATCTAGAAGTGATCAATCGAATTTATCAAGAGGTATTTAATGTTCAATGGGTTAAACAAGAATTAGAAAAATTAGTTAAGGAGGAGAATTCTACCTTTTCGTCGGTACTATTAGTACTTGGTACGTTTATTATTTTGTTCTTATTATCATTGCTACCACAAAGAACTCCCGATAAGGAACCCTCACCTAGTATTACAGAAATTTGTACTAAACGAGATTTTAATATTAGCTTAGAAAAGAACATTGAACAACTGCAAGACTTGCAAAAGCAACAAGGTGATCAGTTTTATTACAAGTGTGGGACTCAATTAAATGAATTAAGGTTAATTCAGCAAGCAGTAGGACTAGCTACCAATAATTTTGTGGCTAATGTACCGGGTAGAGAAGGTGCTTTTGAAATTTTGTGCAAAATCCCCCCAACTTCTGATAACTTTAAAGAAGCTCAATTTTGGGCAAAACGTTGGTATAATGACAGAGCTTGGAAATCGGATATCGATCGAGCTTTGCAAGATAATCTAGATTGCCAAAAACTTTTTGTGCAAAATCCCCCCAACTTCTGATAACTTTAAAGAAGCTCAATTTTGGGCAAAACGTTGGTATAATGACAGAGCTTGGAAATCGGATATCGATCTAGCTTTGCAAAATAATCCAAATTGCCAAAAACTTATTGAATAAACATTAATTTTTCAATCACTAAATACCCCATCACCACCCGTTAATTCCTCGGATAATGATACCCGGATTCCTTACCTTCCCTGTAACCAAAATAGGGAGAATATTTGAAGAATATTGAAGGATTCACTCCTTCTAACAGGAGAGGAATTAACCTGTGGATTCTTTTGACGTAAAACA
>NZ_JADBSA010000103.1:0-11043 GCF_020246945.1 Microcystis sp. M113S1
CGGAACCGTTTTGATAATCTCCTTTGTGCTTTTTGAAGTCGTTTTTCTGACTTTCTTAAATAACGTGGATTCTCTACAGTATTACCTTGGGCATCAGTATAAAATTCCTTTAACCCTAAGTCAATTCCTGTTATTTGTCCCGTTGGTTTATGGTATTCTTGCCGTTCTACGTCAATCAAAAACTGGCAATAATAACCGTCAGCACGTCTAACAACTCTTACCCGTTTAATCTGTTGCTCTGAATAATAAACTAATGTCTTTTGACTACACCATAAATCAAATTCTCCTGCTTTAAAACCGTCAGTAAATCTGATTTTACGTCGATCATCTGATAGTTTGTAGCCTGTTAGTTTATACTCAACGGAACGACTATGCTTTTTGAACCGAGGAAAACCCTTTTTCCCTAGTATTTTAGCATGACAATTCTGATAAAACCGATTAATTGATTGCCAGGCTCTATCGGCAGCCGATTGACGAGCTTGAGAGTTTAATTTATTAACCCAAGGTGTCTCTTTATTGTTAGCTAGTACCGCACAAAGCTTTTGGAGATCATTGCGGGTTGTTCCTTTATTTTCTATCCAATGACGAACACAAGAGTTACGCACAAACTGAGAAGTTCTGATAGCTTCATCGAGTTTCTGATATTGCTCTGGTGTTCCGTTTTTTAGCTTTGCTTCTACGACTAGCATCTAACAATCCTCGACCCTTGGCTAGGTTAAGTATAATACAGTTTACCCACAGATGGTAGAATTAAACCGATGCTCTGGGGTTGATATTCTGGTCGGATTTCATCCCCCGCAAAGGTGAGTATCTTGTCGAAAAATGTAGCGGGGGCATTCATCCGACATTTTAGGTAACAACAAAACCGCACTAAGGCAGTTTTATCCCAAATCCAGTTAGCAAAACCCAGTTATCATCAGGGACCACTGAAGTGGTCACTAGAAACAAGAAGGTTTGTCCACTGCACTAGATCAGGGGGATTTGGTGTTACCCTGACGATTGCGTATCGATATCCTCACCCATACCCGAAGTCGATCCCAACGATTGGACAGTCTCAGATGGTCAATAAGTCTAACCGATTGTCTTACCTCTGCTCAGACTATCGAACGAGGTTTTCCGACCTTGATAGTCCTGAGTCGGCGTTTGATAATCTAACTTTTGATGGAATCTTAGCTTATTGTAGCACTTTATACAGATATGTGGTCCGCGATGCTTTTTTCTCTCTTAGCGTTGCTCAAATAAAAATACCTGATCTTGCGCGTAACTCAATTTAAACCCAGGCGATCGCTGCAAGCCTCCGATCAGATGGCTGACAACCGACGGCGACTCGTCCAACCGGGATGGCGCTGGTTAAGCAGGACATAATCAAACTGCTGCAAGTCAATCTCGGCGCTATCTACTTTCGTCAACTGGAGGTTGAGACGGTGGGTCAGGTGAGGAGCAATTTGGGAAGTCGTCAGGACAATTTCCAGGCTATCAAAGACAACTACTGGACTGTTTCAGCTAAAATAGGGCAATAGATTTCGGCTTAAAGTCTTAGATTATAGAATTTATAGCATTTTTCTAATACACCAAATTAGCTGAAACAATCCACTACTATAAAATAACTTTACATTTCTTTTATCACTTTTGGAAAATGCTATCCTTGTAGATGGGACAAAAGAGCTAAAAATCTCCATTGATGCCAATTGGATAATTTAAGCGCATCTTATGATAGTCTAAATCTTTTCTTAAAGATGGCAGTAGGAAAGAGCGATCGAGAATGATTAAGGACAAAAATCAGCAAACCTATAGAGACCCTAGTATTGTCAGTTATTATGCCCAATTAACCGCGCTACAGCCGGCAGAAAGGACAATTTTAACCCGGCTGCAAGAGCGTTTATCGACGATGAAAATGCTTGATTTAGGGGTAGGTGCGGGACGGACTACGAAGTATTTTGCACCTCTTGTGGGAGAATATATCGGTGTTGATTATTCTGCGGAAATGATCGCCGCTTGTCGTCAAAAATTCCCCCATTTAGTCTGGCAAGTGGCCGATGCTAGAAATCTAGAACAATTTGCGGATAATTATTTTGATTTTATTCTCTTTAGTTTTAATGGCATTGATTATATTTCCCCTGCTGACCGTTGCCTAGTTTTAGAAGAAATTAGTCGCGTGGGTAAATCGGGCGGTTATTTTTGCTTTTCTAGTCATAATCTTCAGGGAATTATCCCAGAATTCGATTGGAAAAAAAAGATTAGTTTCAATCCTTTTAGTAGCTATGTTAATTTAGTCATCTGGGCGATTTTGCGTGCCTGTAATCCCTCTCTTAGCTACGAACAGTTATTGACTGCTGACTATGCAATTATTCGGGATGAACCCCATAATTTTCGTCTCCAAAATTATTACGCCACACCCAAAGAACAATTAAGACAGTTAAAGTCCTACTTTCAAGATATTAAAATTTATTCTTGGAAAACCGGTCAGGAAATTAAGAGCGAACGAGAGTTAAATACTAATCTTGATCATTGGCTTTATTATCTCTGTGTTGTTTCCTAATAAGTAGCTAGACACAATTAATTATACATATCTAACTACCTCTTGCCTCTTGCCTATCCTAACCAAGAAGTTAATTTTATCCCATTACTTATTATCTTGCTTTTTTGGGGGATATTGAAGTAATGCTTGGGCAAGATAATGACCGGTGTAGGATTGTTCACATTTAGCCACGGTTTCCGGTGTTCCCACCGCGATTAATTCTCCTCCCTTGTCCCCTCCTTCTGGTCCCAAATCAATAATCCAATCGCTACAGCGAATCACGTCGAGATTATGTTCGATGACGATAATCGAATTACCTTTATCGACCAATCTTTGTAACACATCTAAGAGATGATGCACATCATAAAAAGATAAACCCGTAGTCGGTTCATCGATCAAATATAGGGTTTTTCCCGTGGCCCGTCGGGATAATTCGGCCGCTAATTTCACCCTTTGCGCTTCTCCACCGGATAAAGTGGGAGCGCTTTGACCGAGTTTACAGTATCCTAAACCCACATCCACGAGAGTTTGTAATCTGGTGGTGGCCCGGGGGACATTTTCAAAGACCTTTAATGCTTCCTCGATCGTCATATCTAAGACATCGGCGATCGAATAACCTTTATACTTAACCTGTAGGGTTTCCCGATTGTAACGCGCCCCTTTACACACATCACACTGCACATAGACATCGGGGAGAAAATTCATCTCGATGACGTTTACTCCTTGGCCTAGGCACGCTTCACAGCGTCCTCCTTTAACATTAAAAGAAAACTGCCCCGCTTTGTAACCTCTAGCTTTTGCTTCGATGGTTTCGGTGAAAATCTCGCGAATAATGTCAAAAACCCCCGTATAGGTGGCAGGATTTGACCGAGGAGTGCGTCCTATCGGTGATTGGTCAATGACAATTACTTTATCAACCGCGTCCAATCCTGCCACTTTATCTAACTCTTTGGGGAAGGGAGTTAAACGGGTTAAATGATGTTGTAAAGCCGGATATAATAACTCATTAATTAAGGTGGATTTGCCTGAACCAGATACTCCCGTAATCGAGACTAATTTTCCTAAAGGAATCGTTACATCAATATTTCTTAGGTTATTTTGATGGCAATTTTTTAAAACTAAAGCATTACCATTCCCGTCCCTTCTTTGGGGGGGAGTTTCAATAACTTTGCGTCCCGATAAGTAGGCCCCTGTTATCGATTTTTTCGACTTTAAAAGACTTTTAAAACTGCCTTGACAGATGATTTCTCCGCCATGAATCCCCGCTTTCGGACCGATATCTACCACATAATCGGCTGCCCGAATCGTTTCTTCATCGTGTTCGACAACAATTAAAGTATTACCTAAATCTCGTAATCTTTGCAGGGTTTCTAACAGTTTACTATTATCTCTTTGGTGTAATCCGATGCTAGGTTCATCGAGAACGTATAGTACTCCTGTTAATCCCGAACCGATTTGAGTAGCTAATCGAATTCGTTGGGATTCTCCCCCGGATAAAGTCATCGCCGGTCGATCGAGGGTAAGATAATCTAATCCCACATCGATTAAAAATTGTAGTCTCGCTTTGATTTCTTTGAGGGCTAATTCTCCAATTAATGCTTGTCTTGGGGTTAAATGACAATCATTAATTCTCTGCAAACAATCCCGAATGGTAACTCCGGTAAAATCCGTGATCGTATATTGTCCTAAACGTACCGATAAAGCTTCCGGTTTTAATCTTTTTCCGTGACAAACTTCGCAGGTTTGGTTAACAATATATTTCTCTAGTCTTTGTTTAATAACTTCCGAGGTGGTTTCTTGATAATTCCTATCTAAGATATTGATAACTCCCGCAAATTCTCGATAGTAACCGCGACCAGTATCATAACGGTAATCATCTTCAAAATAGATCGGTTCTTTACTCCCATAGAGAATGATATCTTGCTGGGTTTTTGTTAGTTTCTGCCAAGGGGTTTGAATTTCAAAACCTAAAGCTTGCCCTAAACCGTAGAGGAGAGAAAGATAGTAGGAGTTATCCTTATCTGACCAAGGAGCAATAGCCGAATAAACCGGTTGTTTCGGGTCAGGAATGACTAAATCTGCCGAAAATTTTCGTAAACTGCCCAATCCGTGACAGTTGGGACAAGCACCATAGGGAGAATTAAAAGAGAATAAACGGGGGGATAATTCCTCCATAACTGCCCCGTGTTCAGGACAGGCAAATTTCTCGGAAAAGACAATTTCTTTGGTAACTTCGGGATTATCTTCGTTATTCTCATCGAGAATTTCCACAATCGCTACACCATCGGAATGCTTTAAACAAGTGGTTAAAGAATCTACTAATCTTTCCTGTAAACCCTCTTTTTTGATCAGGCGATCGATAACAATTTCAAGATCATGAAGATGTTTTTTATCTAACTCGATGCCCTCGGATAATTCTACTACCTTGCCGTCAATCCGCACCCGGGCAAAGCCTTGGGAGGCCAAACTAGAGATTAATTGCTTATGCGTGCCTTTTTTGCCGCGAATTACCGGGGCTAAGATTTGAAAACGGGTTTTCTCGGCTAATTCCATCACTCGATCGCACATTTGATCGATGGTTTGGGGGGCAATATTGCGATCGCAATGGGGACAATGGGGTTCACCGGCACGACCGAACAATAAACGCAAGTAATCGTAAATTTCCGTTACAGTTCCCACACTAGAACGGGGATTGTGGGAAGTGGATTTTTGGTCAATGGAAATAGCCGGACTTAAACCCTCGATCGCATCCACATCGGGTTTATCTAATTGTCCTAAAAATTGGCGCGCGTAGGCGCTGAGGGACTCCACATAGCGGCGCTGTCCCTCCGCAAAAATAGTGTCGAAAGCGAGGGAAGATTTGCCCGATCCCGAAACTCCCGTAAAAACAATCAACTGATTGCGGGGTAATTCGAGATCAACATTTTTGAGATTGTGTTGTCGGGCGCCACGGATACGGATCGAGTCAGTTTGAGCCATCGGACGGTGCCAAGTAGTCCTTAATAATCATAGCTTTGACGAATGGGTTTCAGCTACTAAGTAGGTAGGTGTTAAAAATTGTCAGATCCCCCCTTATTAAGGGGGGATGGAAGGCAAAATCCATCTTCTATTTAATTAAAACCACTTACTTAGAAAACCAGTCTTCTATCATATCAGAAGATTATCGGGGTTAAACCGCCCGTTCGAGAAACTCGCGCATATCTCGATCGGCCGCAGGACAACAGCTATGACTCGCTTCTTCTTCTAAATGGGCTAAAACTGGGCAATTAATCCGATAATCTGGTTCTTTTGACCGTTCTAGCCGCAATTCGTACACTTGTTTTTCCAGTTGTTCGATGCGGTCCACCAAAGCGCGAATAGCCACCGCTTCCGAGTCGAGTAAATCACCGTGTTCGAGGGGTTCCACCCGCGTCCCGGCCCGATAGATTAAACGACCGGGGACACCAACAACGGTACAATCGGCAGGAATATCGCGCAGGACCACAGAACCAGCACCGACGCGAACGTTATTACCCAGATAAATATTACCTAAAACCTTGGCCCCAGCGCCGACCACCACATTTTCCCCTAGAGTCGGGTGACGTTTACCGCTTTCTTTCCCCGTCCCTCCTAAAGTAACTCCTTGATAGATCAGGGCATAATCACCGACAATGGCCGTTTCTCCGATGACAACTCCCATGCCATGGTCGATAAAAACACCCTGACCTATTTGGGCCCCGGGGTGAATTTCGATACCAGTCAGAAAACGGGCAAGATGGGAAATTAAACGGGGAATAAAGGGAATCCCGATCTGATACAGCCAATGGGCGAAGCGATGGCACAGTAAAGCCTGTAATCCGGGATAACAAAACATTACCTCTAACCAGTTGCGGGCAGCGGGGTCACGTTCAAAAATGATCTTGAAATCGGCTAGGAGAGTAGATAACACGAGTCTTGATTCCATATTGATCGAGCTTATACTAAACCATGTTATCACTCTGGTAAATGAGCCGTTCAACTAAAAAGCGATCGACGAACCCCTTCTTCATAGATCGCTTTTACTGCCCTTAGCCAAATTTTAAAGATATCGTTAATTTCCCTCTTGTTTAATCTTCCTTTAACTTGGATCTGAAAAAATGCGATTGTTTAGCCTTTTTTTGCAGGTTTTCAGCTAAAAATATGATTCATACTATCTATCGTCACCATGGGAAATTTTTATTAACCTTGCTGTCAATTGCTGGCAGTATCAATATTGTTGCTGAATCGGCCTCAGCTTTAAATATCACCCGATTGAGCAGTATTGGCAATAGTACAACTGCTGCTAATAACTTTGGGTCCGAAATTCCCACCTACGACCCCGCTAGTCGCAGATTATTCGTGACCGGTCCCAATAATCGTCTAGATATTGCCGATATCAGCAATCCCGCTAGTCCAATTCGCTTACCCTCGATCGATCTTAGCTCCTACGGTGCAGGGGTTAACAGTGTCGCCATCAAAAATGGTATTGTGGCCGTGGCCATGGAAGCTAGTACGATTACCAATAACGGCAGTGTGGTCTTTTTCGATACTAATGGTGTCTTTCAGAGTCAGGTTACTGTGGGTGCTTTACCCGATATGTTAACCTTTACTCCTGACGGTAATCGGGTTTTGGTCGCTAACGAAGGGGAAGCAGCCAGTGGTGTCAATCCCAATGGTTCCGTTAGTGTTATTAACCTTGCTGCCGGTGTTTCTAATCCCACGGTCAACACTGCTACCTTTACCAGTTTTAATGGTCAAGAGAACGCTTTAAGAAATCAGGGAGTTCGTATTTTCCCCGGTCAAACGGTTTCCCAAGATGTGGAACCAGAATACATCACCGTTTCCGAGGATGGAACCACTGCATGGGTGTCTCTACAGGAAAATAACGCTATTGCCGTAATGGATATTGTTAACGCTCAAGTCACCAGTATTTTGCCCCTAGGAGCTAAGGATTTTAACGCACCGGGTAATGGTTTAGATGCAAGCGATCGAGATGGAGGGGTAAATATTAATAACTGGCCAGTTTTTGGCTTATATCAACCGGATACAATCGCCACCGTTACTGTCGCCGGACAAACCTATTTAATTACTGCCAATGAAGGGGATACTAGAAATGAGGCTAGACGAGTTTCTAATCTAACTTTAGACCCTAATGCTTTCCCTAATGCGGCCGAATTGCAATTAGCCCAAAATCTCGGCCGTTTGGATGTTTCTAGCATTGACGGACTTAACGCCCAAGGTCAATATAGCCAACTTTTTGCCTATGGTGGTCGTTCTTTTTCGATTTGGAATGTAACTAATGGACTGTCCCAAGTCTTCGATAGTGGTGATGATTTTGAACAAATTTTGGCAGGTTTCTCGGCAAATCCCCTAACTCCTAGTATCTTTAATTCCGATGGTACTCCTGGTAGTTTCGATAGTCGCAGCGATAACCGCGGCCCAGAACCGGAAGGTTTAGCCGTGGGAACCGTGGGCAATCGTCTCTATAGTTTTGTGGGAATAGAAAGGGCTGGCGGTTTCATGGTTTATGATATCACCAACCCTAGTAATCCTTTCTTTGTTGATTATATCAACGATTGGCAATTAGGCGATATCTCCCCCGAAGGATTATTATTTATTCCCGCTGCCGATAGTCCCAATGGTACTCCCTTGTTAATTGTTGCCAATGAAGTGAGTCGCAATCTGGTGATTTATTCCGTCAAACCTGTCCCAGAACCTAGCGCAGTTTTAGGATTAGTAACCCTCGGATTAGCTGGTTATAGTTTGAAAAAAAGAGGGAATTGCTAATCACATCCCGTAAAATGGTAGCGCCTCCGACCAATGGGGGCGTTTTCCCGTTTGCCAATCCAAATAAGCTAAATCGAGGATAGCGGGGGCATTTATGCCTAAATAACTGGGGGTGGCTAATCTTTGATAGGAAATAGTTAAGTTTTCTAAAGTCTGCTGCCATTGTTCCGGAGTCATCAGGCTATCAGCTAAATAAACCCGATTACCCCCATAGATGCCCACATACAATTGTCCCCTAGTGGCGGGCATTTCTAGGGCTAGATAGGTATCGGGAGGGTAAAAATGCCGTTGTGACCAAGCAAAGGCCGCTAAACTGGAGACGGCAAAAATCGGTAGCTGTAATTGTTGTGCTAGGGTTCTACCGGTGACTAGACCGATGCGGGTACTGGTAAAGCTACCCGGCCCCTTGGCGGTGGCTAGAAAGGCTAAATCTGCCCATTTTTGCGGGGCCAGGAACTGTTTTAGATAGGGGTGGAATAGGTTCGATAAGTCCCTGTCTAAGTCCCAAGTTTGTTGACGACTATCATCACTGAAATTAGAGAGGGCCAGTCCTAGTTGGGGACTGCTGGTATGCAAGGCTAATCCATAGACAGGGGAAGACAAGTCAATCTTTATCACTAAGTTTTTATGGGTCGCCTGGGATTCGAACCCAAGACCAATCGGTTAAAAGCCGAGTGCTCTACCGCTGAGCTAGCGACCCGTTTCGTGTTCTGCACACGATTTATTAATATAACATCTTATCGGGGCTAAGTCAAGGGGGAATTTAAATTTGATTGACTCGCATTTCCACGATCGCCTCACGGCTACTCTGGGGTTCTAAGTAGGTCAAATGTTCGCCTGTGTTGAGGGCGTTGCGGGGAGCGCTCCAGGGTTCGAGACAGATATAATTTTTATCTTTCAGAGTCCAAAAAACTATAGTTGTATAGAGATCGTCGTAACCGAGGATAATTTGACGTTGATGATAGGAATCACTAAAACTACTTTGATGGCGAGTAATTTGCGGAAAAGCGGCATCAATTTCTTCGAGATTAAAGTCAAAGTGGCCGGAGTAGGAATGGAGGGTTTTGCTGCGTTGGTCGAGGTATTGGGAGGAGGGAATATCAAAGGATAATCGGGTTTTATCGGTGACTTGAAAATAGGGATGGAACCCGATGGAAAAGGGCATTTTTTCGGGGGAAAGATTAATTACTTTTTGGTGAATTTTGAGGCTGTTTCCTTGCAGTTGATAGGTAAAGATTAATTGAAAATCAAAGGGATAGACTTGACGAGTGGCTTCATTACTGTTCAATTCTAGGGTTAAACTAGCGGCGTTTTCGCTGCTTTGTTTGCTCACTTGCCAGGGTAAATCACGAGCAAATCCGTGTTGTTTAAGGGTATAGTTTCGGCCTTGGTGTTGATAGGTATTATCGGGTAAGTTGCCACATATCGGGAATAAAATCGGGACTCCTCCGCGGACGCTGAGGTTAGGCTCTTTGAATCTTTCTCTGTCCAGATATAAAATATCTTCTCCGCAAATTTGCCAACGGGTGATGATTCCTCCCCTAGCGGGAACCACTTCCAGATAAGCGTCAGCATCTTCATCCTTGAGACAATAGGTAAGATATTGATTTTGGTTTTGAGTGATAGTAAAGGTCATATCAGTTATCAGTTATCAGTTATCAGTTATCAGTTATCAGTTATCGGTACAGCTGACTAAAAAGCTGATTGCTAACATAGAACGTAGGTTGGGTTGAAGCATGAAACCCAACGCCCGATCATGTTACGCTACCACTAACCCATCCTAACAAATAATTGTGCCTCCCTACTTAGCTTAACCAATGAGGTTTTAGATTCGTCCCTTGTGAATAAGCTGGGATAGACTAGCTTTAGATGAAAATTTGGGTAAGAAAATAGGCAATGGCGGCGCTACCAATCGGTACAGTGAGATTATCTATACCTAGTTTCGAGAAAGTTTCTAAAATAGTAGCTCCGATCGCTGTTAATAAAGATACTAAAATAATTTGCGGATTAATGCCATTAATAAAAGATAAAATAATCAAGCTGACTAAAAAGCTGATTCCCAACATAGTCAGGGAACCTTCCAGACTTTTGCCACTGCCGAAAATTTTGTAGGGATGTTGACCGAAATTTTGTCCGACTAGGGCCGCTAATCCGTCTCCCAAAGCCATAATTAAAATACCCATTGCCGCGTATTCGGGGTGAGAAATTGGCCAAAAATAAGCCACGAGAACACCTATACTAACAGCATAAAAAAAAGTTCCCCAACTGCGGCGACCAACACTATTAAGACTGGGTAAAAATGGTAAAAAATAGGATAGAATAGCAATAATTGCCGCTAGGATAGCGGCGCTTATTCCCACCCAAGCGGGGATATTTAACCACCAGGCAAAAAGGATGACGTTTCCTGTGCCAATGTGGACAACTTTGCGGGTAATTTCGCCATCGGTACTGAAAAGACTTTTTAATTTTTCAGCGATCAGAATCAGAACACCTAGGTAACAGGCGACTAAACTGATCGAAAATAGGAGAGAGTGGGATAGTTCCACGGGGTAAAAGCGAAAATTGACTATCTATTAGTTTAGGCGATCGAGGTGACATTGTTGACATCCTCACCGCCGTAAACGGACGGTGATTCCCAAACCTCACGATTTAGGTTTCTGCTTCTTTCCCTTGCGGGGTTTCGCACCGGCCTTAACAGATTTACTCTGTTCTGGTCTTATGGTCGCTCTACAGACTGACAC
>NZ_JADBSA010000104.1:0-7719 GCF_020246945.1 Microcystis sp. M113S1
GAAAAACTGATAGTTTTATCGATGTAAGAAGCAGAAAAATTAGCTAAATTAACAGGATTTACTCTCAGACAATTTGAAGAGAGATAGGCTTTTAGTGGCTTGGAAACAAGCTTTATCAATTTATTCATAATAAATATTGGCAGAAGATTAAAGATTAGTTATTGTGACTAACTCTTTTGATTAGAACAAGAGAAACTTGAGAATTTTCGGTCAAATTTATTGACTCAAAATCCGCTGTACTTAATTTAAATGAATCAACCCTACCCACTTCCCCACTTCCCCACTTCCCTATCCCTTTTAAACAGGATTTAGTATTAGCCTGTATTAACATTTCTGATTGCGTTGTTAAGTTTGGCTAATAACAGCTTATTTTTAGTTCCTTGTCAAGCCCCTATTATAATTTTTTATCTCTGACCCTTAGCCCGATTTAACATTTATCTTAAAAATCTGGTTTTTTGTAGCGAACAAAACAGTTTTATTAACCATTATCTGCATCGATAGAGGCAAATCGAGGAGGACTGATAATCCTTGAAAGCCTTGTCAATACTAGCATTATTCCCTCTCAAAATTTCACTAATTCCCTAAGTTTTCCTAACCTTGATCCCCTCTAGGACACAAAAAATTAAAAACCTATCATCTTAACTTGGTTTTTAGCGCACGTCAACCCTTTATTTAAATTTTTGATTCTCTTGCCCGATAACGATATAAATTCTCGTAATGACCAACCGATTTTCCGTGATACGGTTGAACAGAAAGCAACCAAGTTAGCTCTGCAAGCACAAAGGAATGTTAGCAAGTTCCTTCAGCTTTGCATTGGGAACTTGCTAACGCACAATAAGAAAGTCTATGAATAAACAACTGATCAACAAACTACAAGCTGTAACTGCCCTTACCGTAGTGGGGACTACAGCTTCGATAATTTGTTCCCAGACAGCAGGACACAGCAACAGCCTGACGGATATTAGCGTAGAGCGTCAAACTGTTATCGAGTCCACTTCTCAAACCATTCTGTCCGCTTTTTCTAATAGTCGAACAAATGATTCAAGTATTAAGATATCACGTTCGGTTCAAGATAATGCTAACGAAATTCTAAAAACTTTGGAGTCCCTAGTGGACAAAGAAAATACCGTCCCTGCAAGCGTTACACCCCGGACCCAAGAGGCCATTCCTTCGACGATACAACCCCAATCACAACCCAATCAAGTCAAGCCGGCCCCGGCTAATGCCCCAGCTACCAATCCTGCCTCAGTGACACCAGCAGAGAAGCCGAAAACAAGCCAAGCGGTAAAAACCAGCAGTCGCCCCCGTAAAAAGGGAATGGCCTCTTGGTATGGTCCTGGTTTTCACGGTCGTCGCACCGCTAGTGGTGAGACTTTTAACTCTAGTAGTTTAACCGCCGCCCATCGCTATCTACCTTTCGGCACCAAGGTTAGGGTAACTAATCTGCGTAACGGGCGCTCGGTGGTGGTGCGAATTAACGATCGCGGTCCGTTTAGCGGTGGTCGCCTCATCGATCTCTCCAGAGGTGCGGCAGCGATTATCGGTGTCTTCCAATCGGGAGTTGCCCCAGTTGTCTTGGAAGTTTTAGGCAGATAATCAGTTATCAGTTATCAGTAAACAGTTATCAGTAGTCAGTAAGCAGTGAAAAGACAGCACTGTTAATCTGCGTCTTGGAAATTTTAGTACAAATGATCGGAATTCTTCCTTATCCCTGACTTGAAAGAGGGTGTAGGGTGTGGGGTGTGGGGTGTAGGGAAGGAAACCTATTTCATCTCTGGTGGTGAAAATTTTTTCATCGGGACTGACTAAAAACTCACATCTGATCACTGGTAACTGGTAACTGGTAACTGGTAACTGGTAACTGGTAACTGGTAACTGGTAACTGATAACTGGTAACTGGTAACTGGTAACTGATAACTGGTAACTGGTAACTGCTATAGTGATCCTATTGGGATTTGACTGGGTTTATGTTAGAAATTAGCGATTTATCGGTTAATTATGGCGGAATAAAGGCATTACAGCAGGTTAGCTTAAGGGTAGAAACGGGGGAAATTGTCACCCTGATTGGAGCGAACGGAGCAGGAAAAACGACGACTCTAAAGACGATATCTCGGATTTTAACGGCAAAGACGGGGCGAATAATTTATCAGGGTCAAGATATTACCCATTTACCGCCCCATGAAATCGTTAAGCGGGGAATTGCCCATAGTCCGGAAGGGAGAAGAATCTTAGCGCGTCAAACAGTCTTGACAAATTTGCAGTTAGGTGCTTATACGAGAAGCGATCGCCTAGGAGTAAAAAGTGATATCGAAGAGCAGTGGCAACTGTTTCCCCGACTATCGGAGCGCCGAGAGCAGTTAGCGGGAACCCTAAGCGGTGGGGAACAGCAGATGCTGGCGATCGCCAGAGCTTTAATGAGTCGTCCCAAGTTATTGTTACTAGACGAACCCAGTTTAGGACTAGCGCCGCAGATAGTGCGAGAAATCTTCAGTATTATCCGTCAATTAAACGAATCGGGAGTAACTATCCTGTTAGTGGAACAAAACGCCAATTTAGCCCTAGAAACTGCCAATCGCGGCTATGTTTTGGAAGCGGGACGCTTGACTATCGCAGGAGAAGCCGGGGATTTACTCAAGGATGAGCGCGTCAAACAAGCTTATTTAGGTTAATCGATGATGATGCGCCAACTATATATAAAAGTCTATGGTAAAGGTAGGACAAAAAATATTCACAAAATTTTACAAAGTCGCATAAAATGAACACATAACGAAATAGGTATTTTTTCTTACTGCCATGCTAACGGCTAACTTCCCCTGGCTCACTGCCATCATTTTGCTCCCCTTGCTTTCCTCCTTCCTTATCCCTGTAATCCCCGACAAAGAAGGAAAAACTATTCGTTGGTTCGCTCTTGGAGTCGGACTAGCAGACTTTGTTTTAATGTGCTACGTTTTTTTACAAAAATATGATTTAAGCAACCCCAACCTACAATTAGTGGAAAAAATCGATTGGGTTCCCCAAATAGGTTTAAGTTGGGCGGTGTCGGTGGATGGTATCTCGGCACCGTTAGTTTTATTAGCAGGATTAGTGACAACCCTTTCTATCTTGGCTGCGTGGCAAGTGGACCGCAAACCCCGTTTATTCTACTTCCTGATGCTGTTGCTCTACGCCGCTCAGATTGGTGTTTTCGTCGCCCAAGACTTATTATTATTCTTTTTAATGTGGGAAATCGAGTTAATTCCCGTTTATCTACTCGTTTCCATCTGGGGTGGTCAAAAACGTCGTTATGCCGCCACTAAATTCTTACTCTACACCGCCGCCGCTTCTATCTTCATCCTCGTTGCCGGTCTAGCCATGGCCCTTTACGGTGGTGGTGCGATGACCTTTGATATGGCGGAATTAGGATTTAAAGATTATCCCCTCGCTTTAGAATTAGTCCTTTACGCCGGTTTATTAATCGCTTTCGGGGTCAAACTCGCTATCTTCCCCCTCCATACTTGGCTCCCCGATGCTCACGGTGAAGCTTCTGCACCTGTATCGATGATTCTCGCTGGTGTTCTCCTCAAAATGGGTGGTTACGGTTTAATCCGTCTTAATATGGGGCTTCTACCCGATGCACACATCTACTTTGCCCCCATTCTAGCGATTCTCGGTGTCGTCAATATTATCTACGGTGCTTTCGCTTCCTTCGGTCAACAAAACATGAAACGCCGTCTCGCTTATTCCTCGGTTTCACACATGGGATTCGTCCTTTTAGGGATTGCTTCCTTTACCGATGTGGGTATTAGCGGTGCTATGTTACAAATGCTCTCCCACGGTTTAATTGCCGCCGTCTTATTCTTCCTTGCTGGTGTCACCTACGACCGCACCCATACTTTAGCTTTAAACGAGATGGGTGGGATTGCCCAAGCGATGCCGAAAGTCTTCGCTCTCTTTACTGCCGGCGCCATGGCTTCCCTAGCGTTACCTGGAATGAGCGGTTTTGCCAGCGAAATTACCGTATTCATCGGTGTCACTAGCAGTGACGTTTATAGCCAAACCTTCCGGGTTGTGACTGTCTTCCTCGCTTCCGTTGGTTTAATCCTCACCCCGATTTATCTACTCTCCATGCTTCGTCAAGTTTTCTACGGAGATGGTTCTTCCTGCGATATTACTAACATTCTCCCCAACAAAAGTAACGAACAGGCAGTTTGTTTCGGTACTAGCTGTGTCCTCCCTCATGAATCAGAATATATTGACGCTAAACCCAGAGAAATCTTTATCGCTGTCTCTTTCCTCGCTTTGATTGTCGCTATCGGTTTCTATCCCCAACTGGCTACCCGTATCTACGATGTGAAAACGGTGGCAGTTAACTCGGAAGTGCGTCAAGCTTACACAGAAATCGCCGCCACTCGTCAAAATATCTACGCTGAAACTCAACCGGACGTAAGCGCAAAAGTTGCCAGTGTCTTCCAATAAATTGGTAAGTCTAAAGTTAATAAGTTATCGGGAGTAGAAATTCTGCTCCTGATTTTTTTGGCGAGGAGATAATTAATTAGGGTCTGCTGAAAAAGTTTTTCGTGGGGTCAGGGTGTCGGGTGTCGGGTGTCGGGTTTTACCCATTTTGAGGGGGTCAATTACCTAATTTTCGGGGAAAAAGTCCTGGAATTTTTCCCCCGCGCACTCCAATGGCTGGCACTTTTTGATGGGAAAAAAGTCTAAAAGTCTTATCGAACAAGGTTTTTATATTTATTCAGCAAACCCTACATAAACAACCTATAATCTACATGAAAGAAATGTCCTAATAATTTCGCCTGTTCTTGGCTAATTGACCCTTTTCCTGCAATTAAACTAGGGAGCATCCCACTTTTGCAATAAGCAATTGTACTTAGATGCGAAATGCTTATATGGCAAGCCTTTTCGGGAGTTCATAGATTTTTAACGGTTCTCTAAATTGTGTGATTGGAACCAGAATCGTTATACTAAATCCGGTTATTAAAGACTGATTATTTATCCCCCCTTTTGCATGAGTGCATGAGTGCCTTTTGCCTGTCTTCATAAGTAGCCTATGCTCAACGGATTTAGTATAACTTCTGGTGATCACCATAAGTGAGAGAAATTCACAAATATGAGATACACCCGATTGATAGTGAACACTCATTATATGTTAATAAACATAAATAAATATGAAGTAATTTAAGTTTCAAGAAGAATGAACCCGATCTTTTTTACGATGGGGGTAAACCTAATTTTCAATTTCTCAGGTTGAAAGATGAATCCAGATTAAGCTATCTCAACGATAAGAGGACAAGCCAATGTTTGAAGATTTTACCTATATTACCGATGAGGCTTTTTTAGAGAATTATTGGTGGGAAGAACAAGTTATCTGTCCCCACTGCCAAGGCAAAGGAAGAATCTATCTAGAGACGGAGAATGAATCCGTCCCCTGTAAATTCTGTGAGGGTAAAGGCATTATTAAACGAAAACAAGAGGAAGCTAACTATTCCTAAAAATCTGTATAATTAGATACCATACATTAAAAATCTTCTTGAGTTAAAACCTCTGGCTGACATTGTTTAATTTCGCTGTTAATTCCCAGAGCCGATTCCGATTGTAGGTCTTCGATATAACCGGATTGATGGGATAAAGCTTCAGAAAAACTCTCGAAAGGACCGAAATAATAGAGACATTTCGGCTGACTGGTGGTGATCTCTACCCACCAGGGTTGAGGTGGTAAACTAGGCTTGATCGAGACAGTTTCGGGGTCAAGAGGCTTTATACTGAGAATCTTAGCCCCTTGGCGCAGGAGGCGCTGTGTTTCTTGACTCATGCGGCTTTTAGGTACTCGCAGGACTGTCCAGGAGAAGCGTTGAGGCAAAGAGCCAGAAGAACCGGAAAAAACAACTTCATAGAGAAATATTTGATTCTCTCCCTGATTATTAGCCTCTAGCATACAGAAAAGATTCTCTTTTAAGGGTAAGGGTTAAAAAAACAGACGCTACTCCTAACAGAGTAGCGCATCTTGATACGATAGCATAGAGCGGCAAAAAGTTAGGTTTTGTCCTACTCTCCCCTGACAGCATAGCTTGACGGGTTCTTTATTCAAGATGCTGTAGGGGAATATATAGCCGTTATCTTAATGGTGGGATAGGAAGTTTTCGTTTTGGGGAGTCGGTGGTCGATGCCAAATCCTGTTATACTTCATCTTTATGAGAAACACTGTCAATAGGGTTTGCGGCAAAAAGTTTTTCCTAGGGGTAGGGTGTGGGGTGTAGGGTGTGGGGTTTTCCCCATTTTTAGGTGGTCAATTACCTAATTTTCAGGGAAAAAGTCCCTAAATTTTCCCACCGAACAATCCAATGGCTGGCACTTTTTGATTTCAAAAAGACCAAAAGATATTATCCAACAAGGTTTTTATATTTATGCAGCAATCTCTCAAGAATATTGACAACAAATAGAGGTTTTTGACAAATATGCAGCCACCAAAATTAAGCTTAGGAACCAGATTATTTTTATCCCATCTCCTCGTTATGGTGGTGGGATTGAGTAGCTTTATTATCATTGCTAAATTATCTTCTCCGCGAATGTTTGTTTTGCGTTTGGAACAGTTAGAAAGGCAGGGATTTTTTACCGTGCGATCAGCGAGAACTTTCTTGGTTAGGGGTTTTGAGACAGCTTGGGATAGTAGTGCCATTTGGTCATTCATTGCGGGAGGAAGTACGGCTGGTTATCTGAGTTTTTTGGTTTCTCAACGCATTATGAAACCGGTAAAACAAATGAAACAAATCACTAAAAATTTTGCTGAAGGGGATTTATCGGCGCGAGTTCCAGAAAGCGAAATCCCAGAATTAAATCAATTAGCCATCAGTTTTAATCAGATGGCGATTAGTTTAGCCGATGTGGAAAAACGGCGCCAGGAATTAATCGGTGATCTTACCCACGAATTACGCACCCCTTTAACTGTGGTACGGGGATATTTAGAAGAATTAGCCGATGGTGCGATCAAACCTAATCCAGAACTTTATCAGAAATTAGTGAAAGAAACCCGCAGGTTAGAACGTTTAACCCACGATCTACAGGAGCTATCGCGAGCGGAATCTGGTTATCTCTCGATTAAACTGCAACCTGTTAATTTATCAACTTTGTTAAATTCTCTCATCGAAAAATTTGCCGATCAATTATTAGAAGATGGACCGACTTTACAGTTAGATTGTCCCCCCAATTTACCATCTGTCATGGCCGATCCCGATCGCCTCGAACAAATCTTAGTTAATCTGCTCGGTAATGCCATTCGTTACACCGATAATGGTGCAATTACCCTGCAAGTGACAAGGGACAAAAATCGCCTACAAATTGCCGTTATCGATACAGGAATTGGCATCGCAGCAGAGGATTTACCCTTTATTTTCGAGCGCTTTTGGCGGGCCGATCGTTCTCGTTCCCGTTATTCTGGGGGTAGTGGTATTGGTTTAGCGATTACCCGTCGTTTAGTGGAATTACACCAAAGTCAAATCGAGGTGGAAAGTGAATTAGGTAAAGGCAGCACTTTCCGTTTTTCCCTAGCAATATCGGCCAATTGAGAGATGGGGATTTTTCAGTGAACAGTGAACAGTAAACAGTAAACAGTAAACAGTAAACAGTGATCAGTAAACAGTGAACAGTAAACAGTGAACAGTAAACAGTGAACAGTAAACAGTGAACAGTAAACAGTGAACAGTAAACAGTGAACAGTAAACAGTGAAC
>NZ_JADBSA010000105.1:0-3645 GCF_020246945.1 Microcystis sp. M113S1
AGGGCATACCGGAACCTTCGATGCTCGATCCAATAAACGCTTGGGGAGAGAATACCTCTACTTTTTCAGAAGCAATTCTGTCTAAGCAAGTAATCTCTGTGAACCAAGAATCCCCGTCTCTTTAGAGCGGGGAGTGTCAATTAATAGTGACGTGGAGTATAAACCCATTGCTTGGTTTTACCCTGCTCAATAAGGCGAGTTTTACTCGATCCAATCAAAATTATGGTTCGCATATCCGCATCTTTAATAGTCATATCCTCTAGGAATTTCACCGTCACTGTTTCCCCTTTTCGCCCTAAATTACGTGCTAGTACCACAGGAGTTTGCGGCGAGCGCCATTGTAATAAAATCTCTTTTGCCTTCTCCAATTGCCAAGTGCGCTCTTGAGACACAGGATTATAAAATGCGATCGCCAAATCTGCTCGGGCCGCTAACTCAATGCGCTGAGAAATCACCTGCCAAGATTTGAGAATATCTGATAGGGAAATCGCACAAAAATCATGTCCTAAAAGTGCGCCAACCCTTGCGGCCGCCGCTTGCATCGCCGAAATCCCCGGACAGACCTGAATTGCGATCGCATCCCATGCCGGTTTTGCTTTTTTTTCTAATACCTCAAACACGGCCGCGGCCATGGCATAAATTCCGGGATCTCCGGAAGAAACTAAGACAACCGATCGCCCCTTAGCCGCTAAATCTAGGGCCATTTCTGCGCGATCGAGTTCCACCCGATTATCCGATTCATGGCGGACAATTTCTGGTTTTCGCAGGGATTCTACCAAATCCAAATAGGTTTTATAACCCACCCAATCCGTGGCTTTTTCCAATACTTCTCGAACTTCCGGCGACATCCAATTTAGCGCACCAGGGCCGGTTCCGACTATGGCTAATTTACCTTGACTTTCGTGGGCAAAATCCCCTGGGGACAAACCGGATTTTTCCTTAATTTGCTGGCTTTCCTCACAGAGATAAACTAAACAGTTAGTGCTAGGTTTTGCTAAGTTTAAGTTATTTTTATCGATAATCTCAATGCTCAGTTTTGCTGCTGATGAAATCGGTAAATTACTATTTTTTAACCAGTCCGCTTCACCAATTAATTTTACTTTTTCACCCGCCAATAAATCGGCAAGAAACTTCTTAGCATCATCGGGATTAACTAACTGATAACCCAGTGGTGGCGATAATAAAGTCGTTTTGAATCTAATATCACCAGTGGTGGTAATTGCTGGGGAAATTTGCCAAACCGAGGCAATTTGACGAGCGAGATCATTAACCCCTTGTAAACCCCCCAACAAAGGCACTACGGCGCTGCCATCTTCCGCAATCGCTAATACAGGTGGTTCTTGCCATTTATTAGTTAATAAAGGTGCTAAAGTGCGAATTAAAATACCCGCCGCACAAATGCCAATAATTGGCGTTCCCGTCTGGAAAAATTCTCGCACCGTTTCGCCAAAATTAGTATAGGTAAAATCAGCCGAATGGGTACGATTTATTAACCCATAAACCACTGCTTCCGGTAGGGCCATCTGCACTTGACGAGCCACGGGAATGCTGGTTTCTCCTAAAATGAGAATAGCTGGAGGTTTCATTTGGCTTCCCCCGACTGCGTTGCGATTAACTTTTGGATAAATTCTTGATGCTCTGCCGAGTTAATTCCAGCCTTTAAGCTGTCTAACACCCGTGACATATTGCCGTTGAGCATGGCTGAAATATCTAACCACAAACCCGGAAATACTAGAGAGCAAATCACCCCTTCTTGGTTGGGTAACAAAGAAATATAATCGCCATCTTGTAAACTAAACCAATCAATTTTTTGATCAAATACCTGCCAAACAAGGTATTCTTGAATGCCACTGCGTCGATAAGCACGTTTTTTATCCCCTAAATCTATGGCGGCACTACTAGCGGCAATTTCTACCACTAATTCCGGCGATCCTTCTAGGTATCCCTCTGCACTTAGGGTTGATTTTCCCCCGCTTTCTTGACTAATTAATAACACCCCATCCGGCTGTAATTCGTTGTCGATATCCAAGCGGACTGTTGGCTCAATACCCATTTGTACTTGGGTTGTAGCAGCTTGATAAACTCCCAACCAAGTGATTAAACGTCCATGGGGTTCAGCATGAAATTTAAACCTTAATGGGGATGCCATATACACAACTCCTTCGATTAGTTCGGCTTTTTTTAATCCTGGCATAGCTTGATAACGGCGCTCGAATTCGGGACGAATTAAGCGATCCCCATTTTCTAAGGGTGGTAAATGTTGAGTGGTTACAGTCTGAGAATTTAAGGATTTAGCCAGGGAAGAAGTCATGGTGGCAGTCTTTGGGAACAAAACAGCATTGATTTTATTATAGATTGTTTCATTGGACTTCTTGAGGGATTTAATTTTTAACTGAAATTTTCCCAGAAGTCCCGCGCTTTTAGCGATGGGATGAATGGCGACCAACAGATAGACAATTACCCAAAACTATAGCATTTATCTTAGTGATGAGGTACAAAGTTTTCGTTTTGGGAAGTCGGTAGTCGATACCAAATTAGGTTACACTTCATCTAGTTATGAGAAACGCTGTAATAACTGATATAGCGCACCTAAATGAAAGGTAAACGTCCTCTTCTGGAGCCTACCCGTTCACGAATCAATTAGGCACACGATAACTGATAACCGATAACTGATAACTGATAATGTTGGTTCCCCTTACCCGTGAATCGATCGAGCAAATTGTCCCGATTATCGCCACCGGCCCCCAGTACGCTCACTATTGGGGTAAATGGTCCGATTTTCTGCGCCGTTTATTCATTTCTATCATCGCTCTCACCGCAGCTTGGTTAATCGGTAATTTATTCGGCCCCGGTGGTTTAACGATTAAACTGATTTTCGACATTATCGCTGGTTTATATTGGCTCTGGGGTCCGGTTTATTGGGCCAGTGTTCGCAATAATACCTATCGTCGTCTTCCCTACGGAGGGTTTTGGCGCGGTCGCGTTTTCGATGCTTTTGTCACCGAGGAATTAATCGGGGAAGAAGAAAGGGTCAATAAACGCGGGGAATTAGAGATTATCGAAAATCGCCAACGCTGTATTAATCTAGAAATCGGTGATCAAACTGGCTTTTCGGCGATCGTTCGCGCTCCCCTCAAACGCATTCATAAATCGATCCGTCCCGGGATGGTGGCCGAAGCTTTGTTAATGTCTCGAGAACCCGATTTAGGGGATATCAATCAGCTTTCTGATGTCCATCTTCCCCAACTCGACCAGTGGATAGGGGAATATCCCGTGCTGCGACGCGATATTTTCCAGCAAGTTAGCGGCGAATTAGGAGGGGGAAAAGAACCCCGGCCAAAACCTTCTCGTTATTCTAATAATAATGTCATCCGAAGACGCAAAACCCGTTAATTGTTCGGCGATCTCTGAAAAAACACCGGTTTCTCGGCTATCAATGAATAATAAGTAGCTGGTTAGAGTTAAATTGAAGATAGATTTTGGGTTCGATCCCCCCTTAATCCCTAGGGCTGTTTCATTCTCCCATCAGAATATCAAAAGTAAAAGCGATCACTGTCTTTGTAAAATGAAAAGTGACCGCCAACTTTTTAAATATATGTTGAGCTTAATAGAAAAACTGAAACAAGTCAAGGACTTTCGGAAAGA
>NZ_JADBSA010000106.1:0-4175 GCF_020246945.1 Microcystis sp. M113S1
TGTCAGTCTGTAGAGCGACCATAAGACCAGAACAGATTTACTCTGTTAAGGCAGGTGCGAAACCCCGCAAGGGAAAGAAGCAGAAACCTAAATCGTGAGGTTTGGGAATCACCGTCCGTTTACGGCGGTGAGGATGTCAACTTAATTGTAGTTGTGCCACCTGCACACAATCCTTTAACTCCTCACTCAATTGATAATTTTCCACCCCAACGATCCTGGGGTATAAAAGTCCGCTCTAGATTAATTTTGGCCACGGGTTCTGTGAGGGTAAATTCTCCCGATTCGATCAGTGCTTTTAATTCTAAAGCGGCTTCCCGGGCCAAGGAAATACTGGCCAAAGGAGCCACCCTAACACTTTTTCCCTCGATCATAATCCGACCGCTTTTTAGTTTAGCGTAGGTGATTAAACCAAAGGTAGGACGGACTCGCCGGGGAATAGAAAAATCCACCACTGGAGCGACAATTTCCTCATCTTTTACCGCACAATGTCGAACGATTTCCTCGCTTAAAATTGGAATCGGTACTGCTACCCCTAACATTAAAGAAGCCCCATAATTTTTGAAATAACAACCCCGCACCCAGCGAGCATTCATTTGTTTAGCATCACCAATTAAGGCTAAGGTGGAAGCCGGTCCAATAGGAGTTCGATTTTGTAGGCGTTTTTGCAGGGGAAAATGTTGGGTTCCTTCCCAGGCAATATAACCGATTCCTCCTCCTAAAAAAAGGCGCGTACCGATGCCTATAGCCTCTAAATCGGGGTCATTTAAGAGGGGAGAAATTGCCCCGGGGTTAGAATACACTGCATTACCCAATCTCGGCTGTAGGGGTCCTAAATAAGTATATAAAGTCCGCTCTCCCCCATTGACTCCGACGATAAAATTCTGGTAGAGATTGCGAGGATTAAACAGATAAAATTGATTGATAGTCTCCTTAGAAATAATCGTTTCAAAAGAAGTGCGAGGATAACAATCGGTGGCCTGGCCGACAGCGCGCAATTGAATCGATTTTCCAGCGATTAAATCCTCAATAATATGTCCGCCACCCCTTTCGGGATTTTCTCCCTCTAAATTCTCATTTTTGGCCGCTAGATCACTAATAGCACTGGCTCCTAAATATAAATCCACCGCCCCAAAACCGGCATAAGCAGGAATCCCATCTAACCAACATTGACGAATTTTTATCGGCGGATCCGTCTGACCTAAATTAATAATTGCCCCCGAAGATTCCATCGGTTCAAAAGTTCCCGTACAAACCACATCTACTTGGGAAAAAACCTCCTTAATTCCCATCTCGGTAACGCGGCTTTTTAATTCCTCTACTGTCCAGACTACAGCCGTTTTTTTAGCGATTTTGTCGTTGATTTCAGCGATTGTTCTCATAATAAAAATTGGCAAGATGGGGGTTAGGGAGCTTTTTGCTGTTGTCAGTAAACAGTAATCAGATTTGAGTTTTCAGTGAGTGGTATTAACTGAGCAGTATTAAATGGCGGTGACAGTGCTGTCTTTTCACTGATTACTGATTACTGATTACTGATCACTGTTATAAGATGAGAAAGGGAAAATTTACGATCGAAGCTTTTCTATGACAGTTACACCCGTTTCAGCCTCCTTTAATCCTGTTTCTGGTCTAGTTAACCGTATTCTCGGCATAAAACCGCTTTTTGACATCGCTCGCTATCAGGCGCGCAATATGATGATTAAAAGAGCCGAAAAACTAGGCGTACCTTGGCGAGAAACCGTCAAACAATGGCAGCAACGGGATTGGAGTCGGGAACTGCAAGCGATAGAAAATCCCGCTCTCGTCTATCCCGAATACTACGTTTGTTCTTTCCACGCTTACGAAAAGGGCAATTTAGACTGGTTGCCAGCTTTTGAGGTAGAATCTGCCGCCTATGCTGTCCATTCTACCATCTGGCCCGGGGCGGGGATTGACGGCGATCCGCGATTGCGACGGGAATATCACCGGATATTGAAGGAGCAAATCAAGGCAGAAATTAACGATATTGTCGATTTAGGCTGTAGTGTCGGCATGAGCAGCTTCGCACTGCAAGATACTTATCCTCAAGCGCGGGTAACTGGTTTAGATCTCTCTCCCTACTATTTAGCCGTTGCCCAATACCAAGCTCAACAAAAACAAAAGACGATTCAATGGCAACACGCAGCCGCAGAAAAAACTCAATTACCTAGTCAGTCCTACGATCTGGTATCTTCGTTTTTAATGTTCCACGAACTACCCCAACAGGCTACTAGAGAAATTTTCGCCGAAGCGCGTCGTTTATTGCGATCGGGGGGTTATTTGACGCTGATGGATATGAATCCGCGCTCGGAAATTTATCGAAAAATGCCCCCTTATGTCCTAACCTTACTCAAGAGTACCGAACCCTATCTCGATCAATATTTTACTCTCGATATCGAACAGGCATTAGTTGAAGCCGGGTTTCAACCACCGATCATTACCCCCACCAGTCCCCGACACCGGGCGATTGTTGCGCGGGTTTCCGAATCATAATTTTGAGGTAATCAATGAAGATAATTTTTCGTCAAAGTTGGACAAAGATATTAACTATTGTCCCTATCTTCCTGTTAATTTTTGCCAGCAAAACCCTCGCCCATCATGCCATGGGAGGGCAAACTCCCGATAATTTTTGGAACGGATTTTTATCGGGTTTAGCTCACCCGGTTATCGGTTTAGATCATTTAGCTTTTGTGGTGGCTAGTGGTTTAATTGCTGTGGGGATGGAACAGGGTTTATTAATTCCGATCGCTTTTGCGATTGCCACTTTAATCGGGACGGGTATTCATTTACAGGGGATAAATTTACTTTTTCCTGAAGGGATTATTGCCCTTTCCGTGGTGATTTTTGGCGTGATTTTAACCCTGAAAAAAGGTTTACAAACTCATTCTAATCTCTATACGATCGCCCTGGCAACTTTGGCAATGATCGCGGGAATTTTCCACGGTTATGCCTACGGAGAATCAATTATCGGGGCGCGGGTTGCCGCTTTAGTTGCCTATTTAATCGGTTTTACCGTCATGCAATTAGCGATCGCATCTGGCGCTTTTTTCCTTGGCAGTGTCATCAAGGAAAAATTAGCCAAGCAAGCAACTCTAATTAGCAAGTTAATCGGATTGGCAATTATGGCGATCGGTACAACTTTTTTAGTGGGAGTTAAGTAAATTAATCTCGATGGGGCCAATTATTAATCGCTCTCTTGAGGTTATGGTGATCAGCAAATCTGATCGAAGAAAGGGCGTACACTTATACGCCCCTACCAATCACACTAGGTGCAATATAGGGGCGCAGCCTCGATAGTGCGATCACAGATTGTGTAGAGAGTTTGTAAGGTGGAAAATGCCCACCTTACATTCAAGCTAAAATAGAGCCAAGGAAGTTAGTAGAGAGAGAATGCTATTTTGTCAGCTATGAGCCAAACCTTACCTAAAACTGTTAATTTCGAGGAATTCGTTCTTTGGCTTCCTGAAAATTCTGGATTGCGTTATGAGCTACACAATGGAAATATTATTGAAATGGCACAACCCGCAGGAGAACACGAAGAAATCAAAGGATTTTTAACTGTTAAACTCAGTGGAATAATTGATAGACTAGGACTTCCTTATTTAATTCCTAACCAAGCGATTGTCAGACCTGCTGGTAAAAATTCTGGTTATTTTCCTGATGTATTAGTGCTAAATCGAACAAATCTTGCTCAGGAAAAATTATGGAAAAAAGAATCAATCCTTAGGGATGGTGCATCTATCCCTCTGATCATTGAAGTGGTATCGACTAACTGGCGTGATGATTACTACTTAAAATTTGCTGATTATGAAGAAATGGGTATTCCTGAATATTGGATTGTTGATTATGCAGCCTTGGGTGGGCGTAATTTTCTTGGCACTCCTAAACAACCGACCATCTCTGTTTGTCGCTTAGTTGAGGAAGAATATCAAATTCGACAATTTCGAGACAGCGATCGCCTGATCTCCCAGACTTTCACGGAATTAAATCTCACTGTCAATCAGATTTTCTTAAGTATGTAGGGCTTGCTGAATAATGGTAAAACCCTTTTAAAATAAAGCTTTTGACCTGTTAAAGTCCGATGTTAGTGCAAGAAAATAGGATTGGGACTTTCAAAAACCTTGCATTATCCTTCTTATAGTACATCGCTTGGTACAAAA
>NZ_JADBSA010000107.1:0-11906 GCF_020246945.1 Microcystis sp. M113S1
CAGGTGGTCAATTACCTAATTTTCAGGGAAAAAGTCCCTGAATTTTCCCCCCGACCACTGCAAGGGCTGGCACTTTTTGAGGGGAAAAAAGTCTAAAAGTCTTATACAACAAGGTTTTTAGATTTATTCAGCAAACCCTAATTATGACTCTTAAACTCTATTATTGTCTTTGAGTAAAAAATGCAAGTTATAGCCGTGCAAAGTATATTACTGCCACAGCAGGTAATGTCGCCTAAAACTTGGCTGCTTTTCAGCCTCAGATTTCTTATTGGGACTTAGACAAAAAAAACTCGTTTACTTTTCGGTAAACGAGTTTACTTTCCATGATACCATTAATAGTCCTTTGAGTTATTTGGCAACTGCTACCGCCGCTTTGACGGTCTGAGGCTGGGGCTGCAGGTCGCGCAAACTTGGGAAAAGGAAGTGGTTTTCCTCCACATATTGCGCTCCAAACAGTCCTTTTTCAGCCCAGAAATAGCGATCGGTTGTATGCTCGTTACGCTTAACAATCAATAAAGCTGGTGGGCTAATGCCTATAGCTTGAATGTACTTGCGCGCCGCAGTTACAGGTTTATCTTCGCCACTTTCAATACTATACTGGGGTATGAGTTCAAGTATCTTACGTCCTTCTTGACGACGGCGACTCTTACGTTTCCGTTTTCTGGCCAACCCAATTACCTCCTGTTTTGGCTAATCGCTGTAATGGTAATGATAGTTACAAAAGCCGTAGCGATTATATCCCTTCTAGACCAAGAAATCAAGTGTCCCTCACAAACTTAATTACAGACAAGTTTGACTAGAAGCTAGACTGAGACTAGGTTTAAGTTTTTCTGACGAAAACACTGCCCCAAATCCCGATACAAAACTTATTATTCTTAAACTTTTTTTAATATATACCGTGATCCACCCCTAAAATAGTGAGCAAACCCTTGTCCTAATTGCTTTTTGCTGGCTGCCCTCGACCCAAGAGGATGGTCATTCTCTCCTATGTACACTGGGAAACAAAACTCGCAACCCTAGCTGTATCTGGGTTTTCTGATTTTTTACTTTTTACTTTCTTGGTATGCCCTTCTCCTCGCCCTCCCGGACTCCCCTGAGTGATGATTTTATTGCCCTCTGTCAGGCACAGATGGAACTTTTGCGAGAGCAAATGGAAACGGACAGAAGTGCGGTTTATTTAAATGAACCTTTATCGAGTAATTTAATCCCAGTCGTTGTTTATCCGCCTTTTAACCCCCCTTCTCCCCAAAAAAAGCGGCTTTCCTTACAACCGGGGCAACCGGCGGCAGACTTGTTAACTGCGGTTAAGTTAGAAGATTTATCCCACCTCTGGAGTAATCAGGAGACCGTCAGCGGTCATCGCTTGTTTTTACCCTTAATGTATGAAGAGGGCATGATCGGATTATTGGTGGCAACCAGAGAAAAACGACCTTGGCAAAGTTGGGAATTAACCCAGATGGAAAAAATCACCCAAACCCTCGCTTTAGCCTGTGTACTCGATCGCCAATTGGGAGAAGAACGTTATTATCGACAATGGCAAAGTCAGCGCCTCGATACCTTTCTCCATCAAATCCGCAATCCCCTCACCGCTTTAAAAACCTTTGGTAAACTTCTGCTCAAAAGGCTTTTAGCCGAAGAAGGTAACGATCCCGCCATTACTGGTATCCTGAGGGAAAGCGATCGAGTTCGGGACTTAATCGCCGAATTTGAGGCACAAATCCACCAAGAAAGCGAAAATTACCCCACTGTCGATATTCCTCTCCTGCAAGCGCAATCTTCCCCCACCGCCTTTCTCTTGCCTGCTGACAGCAGCCAACTAACTCCGATCGATCTCCATGATATTCTCGATCCGCTGCTCCTTTCGGCCCAAGCGGTAGCCAAAGAGAGAAATCTCCGTCTAGAAACGATTCACGGGGAAGACATACCACTTATTAGCGCCAATATCCCCGGTTTGCGGGAAGTATTCAGCAATTTAATTGATAATGCCCTCAAATATACTCCTGCTGGCGGAAAAGTCACCGTCGAGGTGCAGAATGTTAAGAATAGTGTAGAAATTGTTTTTAAAGACACGGGTTATGGTATAGCGAGGAGCGATCAAGAAAGAATTTTTCAACGTCACTACCGGGGAGTGCAAGCAGGGGGAGATATACCGGGTACAGGATTGGGTTTAGCGATCGCCAAAGAATTAATTACCAGCATGGGGGGGAGGATTGAATTTATCAGTCCCAATCCCGAGCAAACAAGTTCCCTCTACCCCGGCACGGTTTTTCGGGTTCATATACCAGTTATAGCCGATGATAACCTCAGTATAGAGGGATGATCTGGTGGTCAATTCTGCCTATTTTCTCGATCGGGAGATTCCCGGGGCGATCGGTTAAAATATATGGAAAATATCAGTGTCAATGGTAACTTGGCTGTGAACCAAAGAATTAACTAATTATGCCGACTATCGAACAATTAGAACCCGCTAATAAGGCCGATGTGGTAGTATATATGCCCTACTATGCCAAGGACAAACATAGTATCCTGCCCTATGCGATCGCTTTGTATCAAGGAGGAGCTTTAGAAGGTCGTCGTCGCATAGAAAACAGTCAAGGGATTCCCTTTGTGGCATCTTGGTATGTATCAAAATTGCCCTCGGAATTGACCCGTTGTCGTTTACAATTTGAAGGACAGGCCGACCTAAGCTATGAGATGACGATTATTAACGCCGAGTTGATCGAATATCTCATCGATGCGATTAAAATCTTTAAGCAGCTAGGTTCAGCCGACTTTTCGCAGGGATTTTATCGGAAACTGCTGCGATTTGAAGAATAAAAGTCGGGATTTTACGGGTTAAAAGGAGCAAATCGTGGCGAAATCAGCCAAATCTATACTCATATCTTCCCTAGAACCCCTCAGTGGTAAATCGGGAACTATCGTCGGTTTAGCACATCTCTTGCGGCAAAAAGGACTAGAGATAAGTTACGGCAAACCAGTGGGCAATTGTCCGGGATACGTCGATGGGCAATTGGTCGATGAGGATGTAGAATTTATCCGGCAATTACTAGAATTATCCCCCGAACAGCTGTGTTTACCCGTGATCTATACAGATGTGGATTCCGTTGCTAAACGTCTGCAAGGTGCAGATAAACAGGACTACGGTAATATTCTTGCTGGCTATCTCGATCGGGTTAACAGTGATATTACCCTCCTCGAAGGGCCGGGGACTCTCTGGGAAGGGAGTATTTTTCAGTTATCGATGGGGGAGATGGCCAAAATTCTCCAGACTCCGATCCTATTGGTGGCCCGCTATAGTTCTCCCCTAATTGCCGAGAGTCTGCTGAAAGCAAGAGAGGAATTAAATAATCAGCTGCTGGGGGTAGTAATTAGCGATATCCCGGCCGATGATTGGGAGGAAGTACAATCTCTCCTTAAACCCTATCTGGTAAGCCAAGGTGTGGAAGTTTTAGGACTGTTACCCGCTAGTAAACTGCTGCGTAGTATTAGTGTTCGGGAAATTGTCCATCTTTTAGGGGCTAAAGTATTATGTCGGCCCGATCGTTTGGATTGGATGGTAGAAAGTTTAGCGATCGGGGCAATGAATGTCAACGCCGCTTTAGAATATTTTCGCAAGGGGGAAAATATGGCGGTGATTACGGGTGGCGATCGCACAGACCTACAGTTAGCTGCCCTAGAAACCTCCACCACCTGTTTAATCTTAACTGGTTCTATCTCTCCAGATCCCCTGATTTTGGGCCGGGCTGAGGATTTAGAAGTACCGATTCTCTCGGTAAATTTAGATACTCTCACCACCGTGGAAATCGTCGATCAGGCCTTCGGGAAGATTCGCTTACAGGAACAGGTAAAAGTCGCTTGTATTCGACAATTAATGGAGGAATATTTCCAGATCGATCGCCTGTTAGAAAAGTTAGCAATAGGGGCGTAATTTCTCCCCGGCTGCCGAGAATTTCATTGGAAACCCCTTCATGAGTCTATCCTCCTCCCCTGTGTCCCCTCCGGTCAAAGAAAATGACTGGAGCTTATTATTAAGATTACTTCCCTACGCGAAAAAGCAAAAAGCCCTGCTATTTTGGTCATTAATACTCCTTTTTCCCCTATCTCTTACAGGGGCGATCCAACCCTTAATTATCGGTCAAGCGGTCTCCCTTTTGCAAAAGGAACAAACTTGGGATTTTTTGGCTCGAATGCCCTTAATAGCAGCCATCAATACCCTAATTATTATCCTCTCGGTTTCGATTATTTTACGACTGATTTTAGGGACAATGCAAGGTTATCTAGTGCAGAAAGTCGGTCAGTCAATTACTGCTAATGTCCGGGAAGATTTATTTACCCATGTCACCTCCCTTTCCTCTAGTTTTTTTGATCGCTCTCCCGTGGGACGTTTAGTCACTCGTTTAACCAGCGATGTGGAAGCATTAGGAGAAGTTTTTGCTAGTGGGGCGATCGGAGTTGTCAGTGATTTGGTCAATATTTTAGTTATTATCATCACCATGTTTACCCTGCAATGGCAATTAGCTTTATTGTTGGTGTTGATGTTATTTCCCGTCACTGCTTTAATTATCTTTTTTCAAAAACAATACCGCATCGCTAACTATCAAGTACGCGAGGAATTATCAAAACTTAATGCCCAATTACAGGAAAATGTAGTCGGAGTTAATATTGTTCAATTATTTCGCCGCGAACGCTTTAATGCTGAAATGTTTCGCGCTATCAATACTCAATATCGTCAATCCCTAGATAAAACAATTTTTTATGATTCGGCTGTCTCGTCCACTTTGGAATGGATCGGATTAATTGCCGTGGGAGGAGTATTATGGTTAGGTGGGATTTTTATTCTCCAGAAAACCATTGATTTTGGGGTTTTATCAGCTTTTATTTTATTCTCCCAACGTCTCTTTAATCCCCTGCGTCAGTTTGCCGAAAAATTTACCATGTTTCAAGCGGGTTTTACTGCTATAGAACGAATTGGTGAATTAATTAGTATTCCCATTGAAATCACCGATTCTAACAATTATAAAGAGATTTACTTCCCAGAAAAACGTCAAACTGGCGAGATTATTTTTGAGAATGTTTGGTTTGGTTATAAACCCGATGAATATATTATCAAAGGTCTCAATTTTACCATTCATCCAGGGGAAAAAGTCGCTTTAGTTGGTCCCACCGGTGCGGGAAAAAGTTCGATTATTCGTCTTCTCTGTCGTCTTTACGAACCAAGTAAGGGCAGAATTCTAGTGGATGGTATCGATATCCGTTATCTTCCCCAAGCGGAATTAAGACGTTATATCGGTGTCATTCTCCAAGAAACTTTTCTATTTGCCGGAGATGTTACTCGCAATATTACTTTAGGGGAAAATTATGATTTTGAGCAAGTGAAGGCAGCAGCTAAATTAACTAATATCGATCACTTTATCGAGGAGTTACCCGATGGTTATCATACCCTTTTACGGGAACGGGGCTCAAATTTATCGGGAGGACAAAAACAATTACTCGCTTTTGCGAGAGTCGCTATTCGTAACCCCGAAATTTTAGTTTTAGATGAAGCTACCGCTAGTTTAGACGTGGGGACAGAAGTATTAATTCAAGAAGCTTTAGAACAGATTCTAGTCGATCGTACTGCTATTATTATCGCCCATCGTCTCTCTACTATTCGCGATGTCGATCGAATTCTTGTCCTTAAACGCGGGGAATTAGTCGAATCGGGAACCCATGAAGATTTACTAACCAAAGACGGCCTCTACGCTAGTTTATATAAACTGCAAATGTTAGGCACAGATATTTAACAGTTATCAGTGATCAGTTACCAGTTATCAGTCATCAGTTATGAGATTAAAGTGATAAGTTTTAAGTTTTAAGCTTTAAATGATATTATTCGCCGATCAATCTTCACTAATTACCAATTACTGTTTACTGATTACTGATTACTGACAAATCCCCAACCCCCAACCCCTTCCCACAATGTCTTCGCCAGAATCTGCTCCGCTGATATCACAACTGCAAAAAAAAGTCAATAGTTTAGATGTACCATTTTATGCTCCAGGGCATAAGCAGGGGGAAGGAATCGGGGAAGATTTAAGTAATTTACTGGGAAAAAGCGTCTTTAAAGCCGATTTACCCGAATTACCCGACCTTGATAATTTGTTTGCCCCGACGGGAGTGATTAAAGAAGCGCAAATTTTAGCAGCCGAGACATTTGGGGCAGATAAAAGCTGGTTTTTGGTCAATGGTTCCAGTTGTGGCATTATTGCGGCGATTTTAGCCACTTGCGGCCAGGGAGATAAAATTATTTTGGCGAGAAATATTCATAAATCGGCAATTTCAGGCTTAATTCTCTCTGGAGCGCAGCCTATCTTTATCAATCCTGAATATAATCCCACTATCGATCTAAATTTAAATATAACCCCCCAATCCCTCGAAAATGCCCTGAAACTTCATCCCGACACCAAAGCGGTGATGGTAGTCTCTCCCACCTATCAAGGGGTTTGCTGTGACTTAAAAACTATCGCCCAGATTACCGATCATTATTCTATCCCGCTGCTCGTCGATGAGGCTCACGGGGCGCATTTTGCCTTTCATCCCGATTTACCTCCGGCTGCGCTGTCTCTCGGTGCCGATATGGCTATTCAGTCCACCCATAAGGTTTTGGGGGCCTTAACTCAAGCATCGATGTTACACTTAAAAAGCGATCGCATTAGTTCCGAAAAAGTCGATCGAGCCTTACAATTAGTTCAAACCACTAGCCCTAGTTATTTGCTTCTCGCTTCTCTTGATAGTGCTAGAAAGCAAATGGCGACGCAAGGACTAGATTTACTGAGCAAAACCCTTGATTTAGCCGCTATCGCCCGAAAAGAACTCAATAAAATTCCTAATATCTCTGTTTTAGACTTTCCCCATTCTATCCCGGGTTGTCACTGGTTCGATCGCACTCGTTTAACGGTAATCGTCAAAGATTTTGGTTTAACTGGTTACGAAATAGACGATATTTTGCGAGAAAAATACGCTGTCACCGCAGAATTACCGACTTTCAGCCAACTTACTTTTATTATCTCCATCGGCAACCATCGAGAACACATTAATCGTCTAATTACTGCTTTTCAATGCCTGAAATACCCTTCCTCTACCAGTTTACCCCCCACTCCTCCCCCAGTCACGGGAAATTTGGCTATTTCTCCTAGAAAGGCTTTTTTTGCCCCTACAGAGATAGTATCCCGGAAAAATGCCCTCGATCGTCTTAGTGCTGATGTTATCTGTCCCTATCCCCCCGGTATTCCCGTTTTGATGCCGGGAGAGTTAATTTCTCAGGGAATCCTCGACTATCTGCAAACTATTTTAGACCTCGGTGGCACGATTACTGGCGGTAGTGATGATAATTTAACCACTTTCAGGGTTTTAAAATAATCGCAAAATTATCCGATATATTAACCGGAAAAAGGCGGTAATAGCAATTGCTCCGATGGCTGCCATCACGGCAATGATAGTAATTTCAGGGAAACTTAGGGTTCCTTGCAGTTGCGTATATAACCAGAAGGCAAAGGAGGTACTTGCTGCTAGAATCGCTAAATCTACCCCTTCAATCACTTTTTTAAATAATGCCAAAACTAAGCCCCCTAAGATCATAAAAGCGATGACAATTCCTACCGAGGGGACTAAACTATTTAAGGCAATTACTAATAATGTCCCTTCAAATCCTGTAAAGGCAGCATTAGCGAAAGTTTCTCCAAGAGAAAAGCGGGAAGTTTTTCTAATCAATGGAGGAGATGGAGGGGATGGAGGAATTGGAGAAGGTGAAGGAGATGGGGAAAATGGAGGAGGAGGATTTAAAGCGGTTAAAACTTCTCCACAGGATTGAAATCTATCCAGGGGATTTGCTAGTAACATTTTATTGAATACTCTTGCTAAATCTGCACTGATGTTGGGGGCATAATTTTGCCAATTCCAGACCTGTTTTTGCGGATCGTATAGATCATCAGGATCGCGATTAGTTAAGAGCATAACACAGGTAGCTGCTAGGGCATATAAATCCGTGGCTGCTGATACCTGATTGCCTAATTGTTGTTCGGGAGGGGCAAATCCTGCCGAGTAAATTGTTGTGGATTTCTCTTGTGTATTATTGGGATTATTGGTAGCCTGTTTTACTGCCCCAAAATCGAGTAAATAGAGGCGGCCATTTTTGGATAGCATGATGTTAGATGGTTTTATATCCCGGTGAATGGAACCATTTTCATGAATAAATTTGAGGATAAGAAGTAATTCTTCGAGAATGTTTTTGACTTCACTTTCTTGAAAGGGTTTTTGTTGCTGTTGGAGAATTTCTTCTAAGTTTTTACCGTCGATATATTCCTGGGCCAGATAGAAAAATTGCTCTTCTTCTCCCGTTAATTGATTCTTGACTGTTAAAGGGAAAAAAGCATAGAGATCGGGGATTTGGGGATGTTCTCGTCCTAAATCTTCTAAAACGTGCGCTTCTTGAAAAAATAAGTTTTTCGCTTTTTCTAAAGCTTGCGGACTTAAATTACCGGAAGGTTGAAATTGTTTGAGTACACATTTAGCTTTTTTGGGACTATAACGATCTACTACTAAAAATGCCGCCCCAAATCCTCCTTTTCCCAATAGACGTTCTGGCAAATAACGTCCCCCTAAAATTAATGGCATCCCGCAAGTAGTACAATATTTCTGATCGATCGAGGTTAAGCGATTGTTATCGTCTAGGTCTAGACATTGATTACGCGGTTTCGGACAGTGGGGACGCGTGCAAATAACTTCCATAGTCACCGTTTCCCTTGGTACTGCTCTTAGTTTAGCTACTACCGGCAATTCGGGTTAAAATTTTTATTCTTGAGAAAGAGTTAAAAAGAGAGTTCGTAGGCCGAGACGGATTCCCATTATACTACAAGGTTAGCAAAAATTTTTGATTTTGTCAAGTCTTTGGCTGAAAAAAATTCAGCCAAATCTAGTGGTTATCGAAAAAATCGGGTCACGCATATCACCCAAGGCAAGGGTTCTGGCCACGACTTGAGCGAAACGGTCTTGAACCATCTACTCCCGTGTCACCTCGTTTTCAGGCTCTTGAAAATATTGCTTTTTTTTCCCAAAGACAGTGAACTCAAATGTATTGTAAATGTATTTCAGATGAATTATGACTCTATATCTAGTAGAGGATGATCGACAAGAAAGGACAAAAGAAGAGGTGAGCGAGATATTGGAGCGCATTGCCACACTCGCATCAAAATCCCAGGGAGAGTTAATCGAAGCCCTAATTGGCGGAACAGAGGGGCGGTTATTCCTGATTATCAAAGCGATCGATCGCGCCTCCGTCGAACAAGTACTAGAAAACGCTGGGCTAGGTTGGCAACTAATCAAGGAAATGCGCTTGATTGGGCAGGACTTAGCCACTGTGCGAGAGCGCCAAGACAAAGCCAACTATCTAGTACAGTGGAATTTACCCCCGGGGCTAACGATGGAAACTTACCTGCAACGAAAAGCAGAGAAAACCCCCCTTTACGCTCAAGTGCCTGAAGTCAGTTTCGAGCGTACCTATGTTTGCGAAGACTTGAGTAAATGTCTCTGTTTCTACGATAGTCCCGATGAAGCGGCGGTAAAAAGAGCCAGAGAAGTGGTCGGCGCACCTATAGATAGTTTGACCTCGATTGAAAATATTCACCCCTAGGAGAGAACAATTATGCTCGATCGAGGCTCCGAAATCAGTTCTTTTCTAGAAGAAAGAGCCACTGACCTCAACAACGGTACAGCTAATCTCAACCTCGGTTGGTCCCTAACCAAGCTAGGAGAATCGGGCTGGTTCGGCTATGCTATACCTGAAAGCTTAGGGGGCCGGGGTGGCTCCTTATTACAGGCAGTAGAGGCGATCTCTTCTGTGTCCCAATGCTGCCTCACCACCGGTTTTGTTTTCTGGTGTCAGCGCGTCTTCATTCAATATCTGGCGGCCAGTAATAACACTTACCTACAAAACAAAATTCTACCTGCTGTTCTCAAGGGAGAGATAGCCGGGGCAACAGGACTCTCTAACGCGATGAAGTACCTCGGCGGTATCGAGGAGCTGCGTTTACAAGCAAAGATCGAGGGAGAAAACGTCACTGTTAATGGCTTCCTGCCCTGGGCCTCTAATCTCGACTCTAACGGAGAATTCATAGTGGCCGTTGCCGCTCAAACTACATCTGGACAAACTCTTATTCTCGCCCTTCCCTCTTTCGCAGAGGGGTTAAAACGGGGTGAAGACCTACAATTATTGGGTTTACAAGCTTCCCGCACCAGTACCCTTGAATTCGATCGAGTTCAGTTATCTCACGACTGGATTATCAGCTTTGAAGCAGAAAAATTTTTACCCTCAGTCCGCCCCTGTTTCTTGCTGTTACAATGCGGACTGGCCCTTGGCATTACGCGTAAATCCCTTGGGGAGACGGAGAAAAGTTTAGGGGGAAAGGCAGCGGTAGCAAGCGATCGTTATTTCTTCGCCCGCGAGCGTCTGACTCGTCTAGAAAAGACAATCGAGCAATTGAGCACCCTAGAAAGCTTCGATCTCGGACGAACACGCCAACTATTCACCCTCAGAGTGGACATTACCCGGTTAGCGGTGGAATCCGTATGGTTAGAAGCGGAAATTAAGGGAGGAAAAGGCTATTTCCGTAATAGCGACACGGCGCGACGGCTGCGCGAGGTCGCCTTTTTACCAGTGTTAACTCCGAGCCTGATTCAACTGGAAAGAGAATTACAACGTCAGTCCTCTACTGATAAGATTCTCACTGGCGAACTCGATCGGGCGGGGGTGAGGGAATGAGCGTCGCCACTGATTACCCCGTCCTCACCCTAAAAAATCTCCATAAACGCTATAAAACCCGCAATGGCTACCGTACCGTTTTTGAGGATATTAACCTACAGGTGCGGTCCGGTGAGGTGGTTTGTTTGCTTGGGGCTAGTGGTTGCGGCAAATCTACCCTCCTTGCTACCGCCGCTGGTTTGCAAAGTGCCGATGGCGGAGAAATACAATTGCACTCACGACCCTTACAAGCACCAGACATCCGTAGCTCGATCGTCTTTCAATCCCCCGCCCTTTTACCTTGGTTAACCGTTTGGCAAAACGTGGCTTTTGGTTTGAAATTAAAGCGGATGCCCCGCCTCGATCATCAGCAATTACGCGAAAGGGTTCACACCGCTGTTAAAAGCGTCAAACTAGATGGCTTCGAGCGTGCCTATCCTCATCAACTATCTGGCGGTATGGCTCAGAGAGTTTCTCTAGCCCGCGTCCTCGCCCGCCGCCCCTCTCTCCTCCTCCTTGATGAGCCGTTTAGCGCCCTCGACGCGATCACCCGTTTCGAGATGCAAAAACTCCTCCTAGAAGTCATAGCTCTCTATAACAGTACGGTTCTCCTCGTTACTCACGACATCGATGAAGCCTTATTAGTGGCCGATCGAGTTCTTCTCATGGGCCGTCATCCGGTGGGCATCCGCCGAGAATGGACCATCTCGATGCCGAAACCCCGTTTCGAGTCAGCGAAGCTGTTGAGTGATCTACGCCAGTCAATTTTTCAAGAATTAGCCCTTGTCATGACACTGTAAATCCATGAACCTACACGATAATTGTGCTTGTTGCGGCATGAGCCGTCGAGATTTTCTGAAACTTTCGGCACTGTTTACGAGTTCCTTCGGAGCAGCGATCGCCGCCGATAATTGGAATCTCCCCGTTAACGCCAATGCCAACGACCAGCCTGTGAAAATCGGTTATCGAAAATTTGGGTTAAAACCCCGTCCTTTGAGGACGGCTTTAAGCTAAAATGGAAAAAGCGATAACCAAGCTAAAAACTGAACCTTGACCACAGATAGTAGGGGGTTTCGTTCAGAAAAGACTTCAAATTCGGCCTTGAACGAGTAAAACTTTCTAGGAAATAAGG
>NZ_JADBSA010000108.1:0-11002 GCF_020246945.1 Microcystis sp. M113S1
TAACTGATAACTGATAACTGATAACTGATAACTGATAACTGATAACTGATAACTGATAACTGATAACTGATAACTGATAACTGATAACTGATAACTGATAACTGATAACTGATAACTGATAACTGATAACTGATAACTGAAAATGTCCAATTCCTCAACAACCTCGCAATTAAAGCCTAATAGCCCCAAAATTCTGGCTGTTGTCAACGGTAAAGGTGGTGTGGGTAAAACCACCACTGCGGTCAATTTAGCGGCAATTTGGGGGCAAAATCAGCGTGTTTTGCTGGTGGATGCGGATCCCCAGGGTTCCTCCACTTGGTGGGTAGAAAGAAATCAAGGGGATATGGTATTTGATTTAGCCAAGCAAATTAATACAGAGAAATTAGGAGAATTGCGTCAAATTATCGAGTACGATCTGATCGTGATTGACACACCACCAGCTTTGCGCTCCCAATTACTTACCGCAGTAATAGCAGAATCAGATTATTTAATTTTACCGACTCCTCCCGCACCGATGGATTTAATGGCTTTAATTGACACGGTACGCACGGCAGTTAAACCCCTAGGAATTTCCTATCGGGTTTTGTTAACGAAAGTGGATTCCCGTAGTCTTAAGGAAACTTTGGAAGCACAAAATACTTTATTAGAATTAGGTATTCCTGCCTGTCATGCTTTTGTCAGAAATTATAAGGCCCACGAAAAAGCCGTTTTAGACGGGGTAGCTATTACCAATTGGCGCGGTAAAAATGCCCAAGAAGCGAGCGCCGATTATCGTCGTGTGGCCGAAGAATTAGAACGGGATTGGTAGATTTATCGACAGGTTTTCTAAGCACAATATTTTTGCAGTAAAGAAATCACTAAATCTAGACCATCGGGCTGAACTTGAACAGTATAGGCTTCGGCTTCAATTTGCCGGCTAAAACCTTCATAATTCATAAAAAATCTTCTGGTTATTGCTGGTGGTTCTATCCCTAAATTAAGAGCTTTAACTGTTTTGCCTCCATGACAAAGTTGAGTGGCATGGACAGCTTCATGAATCAATGTTGGTCGGGCAATACCTAAGTCAAAAACTAGGGGATGAATCCAAATAATTCTAGTTTTACTATCAAATAAACCGTAGGCTCCTCGCACGGGTGGCGGGGCAATTTTGACGATGAAATTGTGTTTTTCTAGAGCTTTTTGTAGTCGTAGAAAATCTGGATTTGCTGCCGATAAATTTTCTCCTGCAGCTAATTGTATCCCTAGAAAAACAGCAGCGATTGTGTAATAAATGCCCATCCGGTGATAGTTCATATTAAAGGGAGATCAAAATTAGCAAGAGGTCTATTGATGAATCGAACCATCGGGGAGAATTGTTCCTGTTAAAATTGCCCCAGTTAATTTCACCATAATACGCTTACCAAAGCCAATTTTTGCCCCGCGTAAATCCGCCGCCGACAGATCCGCCCCGCTTAAATCGGCCCCGATGAGATTGGCTTCCTGTAAATTTGCGCCTTTAAGGTTAGCTTCGAGGAGATTGGCGCGAAAAAGATTAGCTTTGTACAGATTAGCTTTTTCTAGGTTAATTTTGTGCAGGAAGCTATCGCTTAAGTCGGCATGGCTTAAATCTGCCCCGATGAGACTGCGATTAGAGAGATCTTTTTCCTTCAGGTTGGCCCCCTGTAAATCGGCTCCGTTTAAGTCCCGATAGTGAGGGCGCCAGGCGGCCTGATTGTGAACCTGATGGTTATTCTGGGAGTGGCTGTGTTGACTATGGGTTTCTTGACTAGGGGTTTTGTGACTGTGGGTTTGTGAATTTTGGCCGGGTTGGCTAGGGTGAGGCTGATAGGGGGAAGCAGTTTTATAAGCGTGGGCGGGCTTTTTTTCAGGTTTAGGGGCGTAATTGGAGCTTTTAGGAGAATTTTGATGGATTTGCCGCAATTGCTCCCTAGCGTGGTTAATTTCTTGCAGTTTAGCGGTGGCTTTTTCCAAAAGACGCTGATTATCTTTGGGAATGCGATCGGGATGCCAAATAAACACCAAATCCTTGTAGGCCTGATTGATCTCGTCGAGAGATGCCCCATGATCTAACCCTAAAACTTTATAGTATCGCTCCAATTCTTTCATCATCGAAGTCCTAGTACAAGGATAAAAGCATTAATGGCCAGAATTTTTCTGAGTCTGGTCGGATTTTCTGGGAGAGGATTTCTTTCAGGATAATTTGACTCTGGGATAGTTGCCATAAAATTTGAGAAAATGTCTGGTAATTAAGAAAATCTCGTTTTTCTATCCTGTTTTGGGCTGTAATTGTATAGCATATAACAGCAAAATTAGCAAGTTATCGATACAAAACTTAATTTATGCTGTTAGGGAAGTGGGGAAGTGGGGAAGTGGGGAGGTGGGGAGGTGGGGAGATTTGGTCAGTTATCAGTGAACAGTAAACAGTAATCAGTGAAAAGACAGCACTCTTGCTGTCATCCATATACTGCTCACTTAACACTCCAGGTTCTTTTTGTTTGTGTTATGCAATGGACGGGGTTATAAGGGATGAAACCCTTATAGAGAAAGACATTTAGCGATTTTTGTCAATTGTTTTCCCTCTAGAACGAACTAATCAATTAAGTCTCTTGCCAGATAAGGATTTAGTCGATTTATGCCCCCCGATGGAACCGTCCCGAGTAACGAAGAACCAGAGTCCCACTGATAACTGGTAACTGATAACTGATAACTGAAAAGGCTGACGACCGACTGCTGTATGATAAAACTTGTCCCGATAGGATAAATCAAGGTTGTGAAATTTGGTCAGTGGTTGGGGTTTATCTGTTTAATAATGGCTCTGTATGTATTGTGGCAGATTCGACAGCTGTTATTATTGATTTTTATGGCGATCGTGTTTACCGTAGCCTTAAATAGATGTGTAAAAGGATTGCAGAGATTAGGGATTAAAAGGGGGTTGGCTATTTTAATTACCCTGCTGACGAGTCTAGCAATTGTGATTTTATTTTTTGTAATTATCGTTCCCCCCTTTGTTGAACAGTTCCAAAAATTAATTGAACTTTTACCGCAAGCTTGGGATTTAGTCCGCAATAACTCGATTCGATGGCGACAACAATTCCAATTTGATTGGTTGCCATCGCTGCCTAATTTAAGTGATTTAGTCCAGCAGTTACAACCTTTAGGAACCTTTGTTTTTAGTAACTTTTTTACTTTCTTTTCTAACTCAGTTGCGGCAATTTTGCAATTATTATTCGTGCTGGTGTTAGCAATGATGATGTTAGCCAATCCCCAACCCTATCGACAAGCTTTCTTAAAATTATTTCCTAACTTCTATCGTCGTCGTGCCGAGGAAATTCTTACCCTATCGGAAGCGGGTTTGGGTAATTGGTTGTTGGGAATTGCCATTAGTTCAACTATGGTAGGATTATTCAGTGGTTTCGGTCTTTGGGTTCTACAAATTAATCTAGTTCTCGTTCATGCTATCCTAGCAGGATTGCTCAATTTTATCCCTAATATCGGACCGACTGCTAGTGTGATTTTTCCGATACTCATTGCTGTTATCGATGCACCTTGGAAAATTGTCGCTATTCTGATTCTCTATTTTATTATCCAAAATGTCGAAAGTTATTGGTTGACACCCACTGTCATGGCTAAACAGGTATCTTTATTACCGGCAATTACCCTAATTGCTCAAATATTCTTCGCTCAAATATTTGGCATCTTAGGTTTATTATTGGCTTTACCTTTGACAGTGGTAGTAAAAACATGGTTAGATGAATTACTATTCAAAGATATTTTAGATCAATGGGATCACGGTCATAACAAATCTTAAATAATCTCGGCAAAAGTCATGAAATTAATCATTCTTACTCTCGTTATTTTATCTAATTTTTTTGCTGCTCTCCCAGCTAAGTCTGAAACGGTTCTAGAAAAAATTAAACGCACGGGATTATTAGAAGTAGCTATGAGAGAAGATGCAATTCCGTTTGGCTATCGAGATAGTAATAATAATTTGCAGGGATTATGCTTAGATTTTATCCAATTGCTTAGAGAACAACTAAAGCATAAATTAAACCTCCGGATCATCAGTGTCAAAATTTATAAATCAACTTTATTTAATCGCTTCCAGTTATTGGAAAATAAAACCGTTGATTTCGAGTGTGGTCCTAATAGTATCAGAAAAAATATACCTGATGGTGTCAGTTTTTCTCGTCCTTTTTTTGTCACGGGAACTCAGTTTTTAGTTCGGAGTGATAATCAGAAGAATTTTAACTTTTCCTCGTCCTTAGAAGGTATAAGTATTGGAGTTTTGCGAGATACCAGCACTCAAGAATTATTAAGACAAAAATATCCTCTTGCTACCTATCAAGAATTTCAAGGAGTGACGGGAAGACTGCGAGGTATCCAAAGTTTAAGAAGGAATAGAATAGATGCTTTTGCTAGTGATGGTATTCTGCTAATTGGAGAAGCTGTTATCCTCGGTTTATCCTTAGAAAAAGATTATCAACTTATCCCGCGCAATCCTTTAAATTGTGATTATTATGGTTTCATTCTTCCCGCTAATGATCCCCAATGGCAAGAGTTTATTAATGCGGTTATCGTCACCAGTGAGAACAGAAATATTTTTAAAACATGGTTTACTGAAGTTGCTTCCTATTTTATACATACCTGGCAGTATTGTCGTAATAATCCCGAAAAATCTCAGTAAAACTTAACGATTATGCTCAAAAAAAATGATTTATTTTGGTTAGTTAGTTCCAGTACAATAATCCTGTTTATTTGCAGTGCTATCAGACATATTTTATTTCAATCTAATGCTCTCGATCTTGGTTGGTTCGATCAAGGAGTTTACCTAATTTCTCAAGGAAAAACCCCGATTATATCTTTTGTTGGCTACCATATTTTAGGCGATCATATCGCTTTTATTCTCTATCCTATAGCCTTACTTTATAAAATTTATCCTAGCGTTTATTGGCTGCTTTTCTTACAAGCTTTTTCCCTTTCCCTTGCAGTTTTTCCCCTCTGGCAATTGGCTATACAAGCGGGATTAAAAGAAAAACAAGCTTATACATTAGCCTTAGTTTATCTGCTCTATCCCCTGATTTTTAATGTTAATCTCTTTGATTTTCATCCCGAAGTTATCGCAGTGCCAGCGATTTTTTGGACAATTTTGGCAGCAAGATTAAATAATCTCTGGGGATTTTGTCTAGGAATCATTATTATTCTCGGTTGTAAAGCAATTCTCTCTTTAACATTGTTGGGAATGGGTATCTGGTTACTTCTCTGGGAAAAGAAAAAAATCTCGGGAATAATTGCTATTATTAGCGGCATTCTTTGGTTTATTATCACCACGAAATTATTAATCCCTCTCCTGACAGGAAAATCGGCAGTTATCGAAATGGCTGATTCTCGATATAGTTATCTAGGAGATAGTTTGCCAGCAATTATCTTTAATCTTTTCCTCAAACCCGATCTTGTCCTGGGAAAAATCTTTACTGGCAATAATCTAGAATATCTAATCCTATTAATTATTCCCTTATTTTGGGGTTTATCCTGGCGCTATTCTGCCCCAATAATTGCCGCTATTCCCGCACTCGCTTTAAATTTATTAGCAGATCATGCCCCACAAAAAAACTTAACCACTCAATATTCCCTGCCAATTTTGCCCTTTTTATTTCTAGCGGTTATCGCCACTTTAGCCCAGAATAGTAACTGGTTGAAGCAGCCTAAATGGATAATTACTTGGGCAATTATTGCCTTTCTTGCCTTAGCTAAATACGGCTATTTTTGGTCACTATATTTAAATTCCCTTGATACTTGGGCAGCTACCCAAAAAGCTCTAACCCAAATTACCACCGGTGAGAGTGTCTTGACTACTTCTAGAATTGCCCCCCATCTTACCCATCGAGAAATAATCAAATTAGCGATCGAAGGTTCCCAATCCCTAGATTTAAATCAATTTAATTATATCCTACTCGATCGCCGTCATCCCGGTTGGTCTAGTTCACCAGAACTAATTGATGATCACTTAAATAAACTGAATCAAAATGACAACTTTCGGTTAATCCTTAATGAGGATGATGTGTTTTTATATCGGGCCTTGACAACCCCTCAAGAAAAAAAATAATTTGTCGTTCCACCGATTCCAATAAATTTTCTTTATCGACGGGAAACCAGACAATATCAGCATCGGCACGAAACCAAGTGCGCTGACGTTTAGCAAATTGACGGGTGTGGAGGATAATTAGATCGATCGCCTGTTCTAAAGAAATTTCCCCGAGGAGATATTGCTTAATCTCTGCATAACCCAAAGTCTGCAAAAGTGGCAAATCCCAACCGTATTTATCCCCCAAATTCTGCACCTCTGCGACTAATCCCCTGGCGATCATTTGATGAGTACGAACAGTGATCCGCTTGCCTAAACTTTCTGGGGAACAATCTAAACCAATTTGTAAAATCGGATAAGTGGGAGGATTTTCTCCCTGCTGACTAGAGATAGGTTTTCCTGTCAGATAAAAAACCTCTAAAGCGCGTAAAGTCCTGATCTGATCATGGGGATGAATTTTTTTAGCAGCCTCCTCATCTACCTGCGTCAGAATCTGATAAAGATAGGATTGCCCTAAAGCTTGTAATTGCTGTCTTAAATCCGCTTGAGGAGAAACCCTCGGTATTTTTAAACCTTTGACAATGGACTTGATATAAAGTCCCGTACCACCGACCAAAAACAGAGGAGAATAGTGGAGAGTGGTGATTAAATCCTCAGCTTGTTCTTGGTACTGTGCTAGGGTAAAATTATGCTGAGGAGCGCAAATATCAATTAGATAATGGGGAATCCGCTGACATTCTTCTAAGCTAGGTTTAGCGGTACCAATATTAAATTCTCGATAGATTTGTCGGGAATCGGCACTGAGAATTACTGAATTAAACTTTTCGGCCAATTGTAGGGCTAAACTGGATTTTCCCGTGGCAGTTGCCCCACAAATAACAATCAGAATAGGGAAAGAGGAAGTAGTCATCGAAAATTTTGGGTGGGAAACCCCTCCGTTCTAGGTTGGCTTTACGTTAATCAGTAATCAGTGAACAGTAATCAGTAATCAGTGAACGGTGAAAAGACAGGACTGTTAAGCTAAGACGCATTTAAACAGGGTATTTTTAAGCTGATTAACAGGGGTGCATCCCACATTTGCAGAAATATCGACAATCAGCAATTATCAGTAACTCTTAAATTATTACAGATATATCAGCAGCTATCTGTAAGCATCCCACCGAAAAACTAATACGCTCCGTGGTTTGGGGGGTTCTACCCCCCAAAAGCTTGGATTGAGTGATAAAACCGAAAGTAATGCCCAATTTTAGGAGAAAGTTTCCGCTTAAAAATCCCAAATTAGTAGATTGACAAAAATTGAGATGCACCCGATTAACAGCTATTAAGTTTGTCATTAATTTTCGTTGAACAAAAAAACAGCACCCATCGGGATGCTGTTTGTCAAGAAAATGTTACAAAACTTAAGCTAAAGCCGCCATTTTCACATCGTTATGAGCGAGGATATTTTGTAACTCCTCCGCGTCCACGGTTTCTTTTTCCACTAACATTTGCGCTAACTGGTCCAAGATGGCGCGGTTATTGACTAAAACCTCTTTAGCGCGACGATAGGCCTGTTCCACTAAGTTACGCACTTCGTCGTCAATAGCTGCCGCAGTTTCATCGGAAAAATCTCGATCGGAAGCGATATCACGACCTAGGAAAACATTACCATTTTGACGACCTAAGGCCACCGGTCCCAGGCGATCGCTCATTCCGAAACGAGTTACCATTTGCCGCGCTACTCGTGCCACCTGTTGCAGGTCATTAGAAGCACCCGTAGTCACTTCTTCCTCACCGAAGATAATTTCTTCAGCTAAACGACCCCCCAAAGCTACAGCCATCTGATTTTGCAGATAAGCGCGAGAATATAACCCGGATTCCATGCGATCTTCGCTAGGAGTGAACCAAGTTAAACCCCCGGCGCGACCGCGAGGAATAATACTAATTTTCTGGACGGGATCGTAATCCGGCATTAAAGCACCCACCAAAGCGTGACCAGCTTCATGGTAAGCAACTAAAGTTTTGCGTTTTTCACTCATGACGCGATTTTTCTTCTCAGGACCTGCCAGGACACGATCGATCGCATCGTTGACCTCATCCATAGAAATCTCGGTTAAATTGCGACGTGCCGCTAAAATTGCGGCTTCGTTGAGCAAATTAGCTAGATCGGCACCGGTAAAACCGGGGGTACGACGGGCGATTTTATCGAGATCCACGTCTTGAGCCAAAGTTTTGCCTCTGGAGTGGACATTAAGGATTTCCTTACGGCCAGCGTAATCGGGACGATCTACCACCACTTGGCGATCAAAACGACCCGGACGTAATAAAGCGGAATCCAGCACATCGGGGCGGTTAGTGGCGGCGATAATGATAATACCTGTATTACCTTCAAAACCGTCCATTTCCGTTAATAATTGGTTGAGGGTTTGTTCCCGTTCATCGTTACCCCCCCCTAAACCGGCGCCCCGTTGACGACCGACAGCATCAATCTCATCGATAAAAACTATACAAGGTGCATTCGCTTTCGCTTGTTCAAATAGGTCGCGGACGCGAGAAGCACCCACCCCGACGAACATTTCCACGAATTCCGAACCGGAAATGCTAAAAAACGGGACTCCTGCTTCGCCAGCTACTGCGCGAGCGAGCAGGGTTTTACCTGTCCCCGGAGGACCGACTAAAAGGACTCCTTTGGGGATTTTTGCCCCAATTGCCGTGAAGCGATCGGCATTTTTCAGGAAGTCCACCACTTCGTTTAATTCTAATTTTGCCCCTTCAATCCCAGCCACATCACCGAAAGTAACCTGGGTTTGGGGTTCCATCTGTACTCTTGCTTTCGATTTGCCGAAGTTCATCGCTTGGGAACCGGGGCCACTTTGGGCGCGACGGAGCAAGAAAAATAAACCAACAAGAAGCAAAATGGGGAAAAAGAGGCTACTGAAGGCTCTTACCCATACTCCTTCTTCTCTTTGGGGCAGTACGGAAATATCAACGTTATTTTCTGCCAAGATGTTGATTAATTGCGGATCGTTGGGCAGGTTAACTAATACATTCGTTCCATCTTGGGTGGGTACGATCGCTCGCTGCCGGTCGGCACTTAAGCGCACGGTTTCCACTTTACCTTCCCGCACTTCCTGTAAAAATTCACTATACTTCCAAGTCTGTTGGACTGCCGGCTGGCGATCGAAGAAAGCTGAGGCCAAGGCAAGGACTACGATTAACAATAGGGCATATAGTCCCGCATTGCGCCATTTTTTGTTATTACCGTTTTTGTTCACGCTGTCGAACTCCTGATAAATTGAGGATGATCTTATCGGTTGTTAAGGGGTTGTTAATTTATGTTAACGTTTCTCAGGAACAGTGGACAGTTTTTTTAATAGACCTCTTGCAAAAATCAAAAATCTTCCGTTAGGTGAGGAGTAAGGAGCCAGTAGTCGGTCGTCAGGAGAATTAAGAATGAGCATTAATCAATTAAATGCTCTATTTAGGGTTTGCGGCAAAAAGTTTGTTGGTGGGGTGTGGGGTGTGGGGTGTGGGGTGTGGGGTGTGGTGGGGTTTTACCGATTTTGAGGGGGTCAATTACCTAATTTTCAGAGAAAAAGTCCCGGAATTTTCCCCCGATCACTCCCAGATCTGGTACTTTTTGATTGACAAAAGGTCTAAAAGTCTTACCCAACAAGGTTTTTAGATTTATTCAGCCAGCCCTATTTAAGAGACAATTTTAAAGGCTTCTAGAAATAAACTATAGGTGATACCAATTTTTAGTAAATTGAAAGATTCTCGCAGAATCGGTGCGGGTTTAGCCTGAGAACTTTTTCGGTAAACAATCCGGCTAATCGCCTCCGTAAACAGCACTAATAAACCGGCAGCGGTGACATCCCATTGAGCAGTTTGTCCAGCAGTGGTGACAATTGCCTGACCTGCAAAAGTTCCAAATAAAACACAAATTATCTGTAGGGAAATCCGCCGCCAAGGATTACCAAAAAAGCTATTAAATCGACTGCTGGTGACATTAGCCAGTGTACTTAAACGGGTGCGTTGCATGGCCATATTTATTTAGAAGTAATACGATTAAGAAGCCACAAAGAAGTAACGATACCAGTAAAGTGAGCGAGAATTGTATTAGTATTAGCCTGCACAATTAACAGGTCAACCGAATTAACAAATTGACTGGGGTTAGAGGCAACATTAAAAGTACCTTGGGGAACATTGAGGGATTTAATTAAGACGATTCCCGCTAACGCTTGCGCTCCCAAAATCGTTAAAAACATCCCGATAATATTAGCGATTAAACCCTGACGGATTAACTGAATAGTATCGGATTTTTTCGGGCGACTATCTTGATCACCCCTCAACATTTGACGGGCAATTTTCATGTAACGAGAGGAAAAGAAAATGGCAACCACCAAGAAACCAGCCCCACCAATGGCACATAAAACACCGATTTCAATGCCAGAAGTGCGTTGTCTCGTCCCTAATAAACTAGCGGTAGCAATGAGTAATAAAACCCCTGAAATTACGCCCAGGACAATCTGCGTCCAAAAACCGATTCTTCCCTGACGTAAAAGGATATTAGCAGCCCGTTGGACGGCCGGAGGCAAGGAATAAAGATCAGAATCTCTAGGGGTGGATATATTGGTAATTTCTGACTGTTTGTCTCTCATCGAAAAAGTGGGTCTGAAACCCCGCCCTTTAGCGATAGCGGAGGGCGGCTTTATATAAGTTAGCGAGAAACAATTAAACCGTTAGAACGACGAATTAACTGAATCTTGCTAACAGCTATCTGTCCCAATCGTGTCCAACTGGTATCGCTTACAGATAACTGTTTTTCGGTATCTCCACTAACATAACCAATTCCTTTGGGAGAAGAAACTAAATCTCCTTTACGGAACCCATGTCTTGTGGTAGAGCCACCATATTTACGTCGTTTACCACCTTTAGAAA
>NZ_JADBSA010000109.1:0-3881 GCF_020246945.1 Microcystis sp. M113S1
GGGGGAAAATTCAGGTACTTTTTCCCTGAAAATTAGGTAGTTGACCACCTGAAAATCGGTAAAACCCATCCCCCATCCCCCATCCCCCATCCCCCAACCCCCAACCCCCACCGAAAAACTTTTTCAGCAGACCCTAGATAGACAAGCTGACCGATTAAAAGATTATGCTGTTGCTAGAGGCTACAAAATCTACAAAGTTGTCAAAGAAGTAGGCAGTGGATTAGACGATAATCGCCAACAACTAGCCAAAATTCTAGTTGACCCCAATTATAATGTTTTAATTGTTGAACACAAAGAGCGTCTAGCCAGATTTGGGACTAATTATCTAGAAATCTTGTTAAAAGAACTAGATAAAAAAGTGGAGATTGTCAATCAAAGTGAGGATAAGCAAGATGAGTTGATGTCAGATTTAATAGCCATTATTACTTCTTTTTGTTCTCGAATTTACGGATTAAGAAGGTCGAAAAGAAAGACAGAAAAGATTATAGCTGAGTTAAAAGACAACGAATAATAATGTTAGTAGCAGAAAGACACATTATCAAGAAAGGACATCCATTTGGGGCTGAGATAGATAATTGATCTTGGCAGTCTAAAAATCTTGACAACTCAGCCAATTATTTAATCCGACATAATCTTTAGATAGGCGGAAAAAATCACCATTTTATATTGTTATGTTGGTTCAATAATTTTTATCCCTGCTCTAAATTCCCGCAGTGCTTGAGAGTGATAGAATGGATTTATGTCTGAGTTACAAAGATGTAATTTTAGGGATTGAATTAAAAGTATGGCGGGATAAAAAACGCGATCCGCAACCTGATGGAATTGAACAATTAAAGTCTTATTTAGGGCGTTTGGGGGTAGATTTTGGTTGGTTATTTATCTTTGATAGGCGGAAAAATGCTTTACCAATGGAAGAAAGGTTATCAACTGAGGTTGTGGTGACGGAAAATCAATATAGAATTACTGTGATATTGCTTGCCCTCTCAAAGTGACAAACTGGATGCCGAAGATATATCCGCAGAAAAAAGCTGATATCTGACGACTTTAAGATAGTTTACGGTTCACTGCCACGATTGCGCCAGACTTGCCAACCGACGTAACCGAGGAGGAGAGTCGCACCAAAGGCAAAACCCCAACCACTGGGAACATTGGAGAAACCGAGGGCTAAACTGCCCACCCAGAGGGTTAGGGCATAGATAAATAACACTGTCAGACGGTGAGAGATACCAGCTTTCAGTAAACGGTGGTGTAAATGACGTTTATCAGCCACAAAAGGGGATTTTCCGCGTTTGAGACGGGAAATAATCACCGTGGACATATCGAGGAGAGGAACCGCGAGGATGAGATAGGGTAATAGGACGGCGGTAACGGCAACGGTAGTCACAGCAGTGGTTTTAGCCAATCCAATCACCGCCACACCCGCCAGGGTAAAACCCATAAAATAGGCTCCACCATCCCCCATAAAAATTTGGGCGGGATTAAAATTGTAACGCAGAAAACCCAAAGCCCCACCCGCTAAAGCGGCGGCGATAATAGCGGCGGCCGGTTGTCCCATCACCAAAGTTACAATCAAAATCACCACGGCAGATATACCCGAAACTCCCGCCGCTAATCCATCTAAACCGTCAATCCAGTTAATCGCGTTAGCCATCCCCACTAACCAGAGGAGAGTAATCGGTAAACTTAGCCAATGAATTTGTAATAAATCGCCGAAGGGAATAGAGAGGAAATCGATCCTTACCCCGGCTTGCCAAGCTAGAAAAGCGACGCTAAACTGCATTACCAAACGATTGAGCGGCGAAAGATTAAAAAGATCATCCGCTAGACCGATGAGGAAAAAGCCCAAACCGCCTAGGGTTACGCCCCAAACTTCCCATTCTCGATCGCTGTTTAAACCGGCAAACCCTCCCAACCACCAAACGATCAGGAGTGCAGTTAAAGCGCCGACAAAAATCGAAACTCCCCCCAGTCGAACCATAGGCTTTTCATGGACCTTCCTTTCGTTGGGTTTATCGACGTAACCGCTTTTCAGTCCGACGGTTCTGACGAGGGGGGTACTCCAAAGTACCACGGTATGGGCGATCAGAAAAGCAATTAGATAGTATAAATCTCCAGACATGGGAATTGGGGGGGCGATTTAGTTCACAATTGGCAACTGACAGGCAATCGCCAATTATGAATTTTTATTATCTCTCGTTTTAGGCCAAGGCGGGGACGGAAATATGGAGATGGGGATAGAGGGGGAAGCTTTCACAGAGTTTCGCTACCCGTTGACGGCAAGCATTTCTCAGGTCTTCATCACTGGGATTAAGGAGAATATCGGCGATAATGTTGCCAATCTCGATAAATTCCGTTTCTCCTAGTCCCCTGGTGGTCATAGCCGGGGAACCCAAGCGCAGACCACTGGTGACAAAGGGAGACTCGGGATCGAAGGGAACAGTGTTTTTATTAGCGGTAATATTGATGGTACTCACTAAGCGATCGGCTTCTTTCCCGGTCATGCCCACGGATCTTAAATCGAGTAACATCAAGTGATTATCCGTACCATCAGTGACAATTTTAATCCCTCTAGCCTTCAACTGACCGGCCAAAGCTTGGGCATTAGCGATTACTTGGCCCGAATAGATTTTAAACTCCGGTTTCAGGGCCTCCCCAAAAGCCACCGCTTTCGCCGCGATCACGTGTTCTAGGGGACCGCCTTGGGTACCGGGGAAGACGGATTTATCGAATTTTTTGCCTAATTCCTCGTCTTTGGTCATAATTAACCCCCCCCTAGGACCGCGCAGGGTTTTGTGAGTGGTGGTAGTTACCACATCACAGTGGGGTAGGGGGTTAGGATGATGACCAGTGGCCACTAAACCGGCAATATGGGCGATATCTGCCATCAGGTAGGCCCCCACTGCGTCAGCGATAGCGCGGAATTTCTCGAAATCAATCTGGCGCGAGTAGGCAGAATAACCGCAGATAATTAGTTTGGGTTTTTCCTTGCGGGCGATGTCAAGGATGAGATCGTAGTCAAGGCGTTCGCTTTCGGGACTTACTCCGTACTGTACTACTCGGAACCATTTCCCGGAAACGTTAACAGGGGAACCGTGGGTAAGATGACCACCGTGGGAGAGATCCATACCCATAATCGTATCGCCGGGCTGCAAGAGGGTCAGGAAAACGGCGAAATTAGCTTGGGCCCCGGAGTGGGGTTGTACGTTAGCGTGGTTTGCCCCAAATAGTCGTTTAACCCGATCGATCGCTAATTGTTCCGCTTCGTCAACGTATTCGCAACCACCATAGTAGCGTTTTTTGGGCAGTCCTTCGGCGTATTTGTTGGTTAAAACCGAACCCTGGGCGGCCATGACGGCAGCCGAGGTAAAGTTTTCACTAGCGATTAGTTCTAGGTGATCTCTTTGACGTTGCAGTTCTTTTTGCAGAATCCCCGCGATCGCTGGATCGGTCAAGGATAGTATATCTAAGTTCGTATCAGTCACGGTTACTCGATCCTTTCTTTAACAATTTACCTGTAATCATTGGGTCACTTTCTCCATTTTGGCACAGTCTCTAATCTTCCGACACACCAGTGAGCTTAATTGCTTCTCTTCGGGATCGATCATCAATTGTCAACTGTTAGCGGTAAAATCTTCATTTTTAGTCAATAAGTGATAGTAATATTAACGTCAGTTCGGGTTAAGCAGATTGGGTGCATCTCACATTTGCAGAAATACCGATAATCAGCAATTATCAGTGACTTTTAAATAGGGTTTGCTGAATAAATCTAAAAACCTTATCCAACAAGGTTTTTAGACTTTTTTTCCCTCAAAAAGTGCCGACCCTTGGAGTGATTGGGGGGAAAATTCAGGGACTTTTTCCCTGAAAATTAGGTAATTGAC
>NZ_JADBSA010000011.1:0-3278 GCF_020246945.1 Microcystis sp. M113S1
CAGGTGGTCAATTACCTAATTTTCAGGGAAAAAGTCCCTGAATTTTCCCCCCAATCACTCCAAGGGTCGGCACTTTTTGAGGTCAAAAAAGTCTAAAAACCTTGTTGGATAAGGTTTTTAGATTTATTCAGCAAACCCTAACTACTAAAGCTTCCTACTTGACATTTTTACATGAACTAAGCCTAAAGCCTAAACTATGTTGACCTATAATCACAAAAAAACCCGCTTTCGCGGGCTTTTTCCACAAAACCAAAGTTTTAATTAACCTAACAACGCTTTTGCCTTCGCTACCACGTTATCCACGGTAAAACCGAACTTCTCTAGAATCACACCCCCCGGAGCAGAAGCGCCGAAGGTATCAACCCCCAACACATCCCCCTCATCGGTGATGTAGCGATGCCAACCCATAGTTGAACCCGCTTCCACTGCGAGACGTTTTTTCACTGCTTTAGGAAGTACCGATTCTTTATATTCTGCCGATTGTTCCTCGAATAGCTCCCAACAGGGCATAGAAACGACGCGAGCTTTAATTCCTGCCTCTTTCAACACCGCAGCCGCTTTATCGCAGAGATACAACTCGCCACCCGTACCGATGAGAATGACATCGGGAGTACCCTCGCAATCGGTGATAATATAAGCACCTTTAGCCACACCCTCCAGGGAAGTTCCCGCTAAATTAGGCAGATTTTGACGGGATAATGCTAGTAACGTCGGGCGCTTAGTTTCGCTCACCGCTACTTTATAAGCACCGGAAGTCTCGGTTCCATCCCCCGGACGCATGACTAACAAGTTAGGAATAGCGCGCAGAGAAGCAACGTGTTCCACGGGTTGGTGAGTCGGTCCATCTTCCCCTAAGGCAATGGAATCGTGAGTCATTACCCAGATGACGCGAGTTTCTGACAATGCCGATAAACGGATAGAATTCCGCATATAGTCGGTAAAAATCAGGAAAGTCGCCCCGTAGGGAATCAATCCCGTGTTATGGAGAGCAATCCCGTTACAAATCGCCCCCATCGCGTGTTCCCTTACGCCAAAGTGAACGTTACGCTCCTGATAACTGCCTTTTTGGAAATTACCAAAATGCTCTAATTCCGTGTAGTTAGAGTGGGTTAAATCCGCCGAACCACCGATTAAACCGGGTAACACCCCCGCAAGCGCATTTAAGCAGATTTCCGAGTGTTTACGACTAGCGAGCGCCTTATCTTCGGGTTTATATACAGGTAAAGCTTTGTCCCAACCTTCCGGCAGTTGACCGGTGGTTAACTGTTCAAATAAAGCCGCTTCTGCGGGATATTTAGCCTGATATTCGCTAAATAACTTATTCCAGTCCGTTTCTGCCGTTGCTCCCTTGTCCACTGCTTGCCGGAAACGACTCAGGACATCATCGGGAACCACAAACGGCTCGTATTCCCAACCTAGTGCTTTCCGGGTTAACTCGATTTCTGTTGCTCCTAAAGCTGCCCCGTGAACATCGGCGGTATTAGACTTATTGGGGGAACCATAACCGATGGTAGTGGTGATTTTAATCATCGAGGGTTTATCGGTGACAGCCTTGGCCGCTGCGATCGCATTGGCAATGGCATCTAAATCGGTGTTACCATTCTCCACGTGCTGAACGTGCCAACCGTAGGCTTCAAAACGCTTGCTCACGTCCTCGGTAAAAGCGATATCGGTGGAACCATCGATCGAGATATGGTTATCATCATAGAGAGCGATTAACTTGCCTAAACCCCAGTGACCGGCTAAAGAACAAGCTTCCCCGGAAATTCCCTCCATATTGCAACCATCACCCAAAATCACATAGGTGTAATGGTCGATAATTTTGGCATCCGGTTTGTTGAAACGGGCCGCTAAATGGGCTTCTGCTAGGGCCAAACCGACCCCATTGGCAATCCCTTGACCCAGAGGACCGGTGGTCACTTCTACCCCTTCGGTGACGAAATTTTCGGGGTGGCCGGGGGTTTTCGATTTCCACTGCCGGAATTGTTTAATTTCCTCTAGGGGAACGCTATCGTATCCGGTCAGGTACATCAAAGCATACTGCAGCATACAACCGTGACCGGCGGAGAGAACAAAACGATCGCGATTGACCCATTGGGGGTTTTTCGGGTTAAAACGCAGGAATTGATCCCAGAGGACAAAAGCCATGGGCGCAGCTCCCATCGGCAGTCCGGGGTGTCCCGATTTAGCTTTTTCTACGGCATCCACCGCTAAAAAACGCACCGCGTTAATACAAAGTTCTTCGAGAGATTGGGAGGCGACAACCATAATGTTTTTTAGAATGAACTACAAAAATAAGACCCAGTTAAAGAGGGAGCCACTCAAAGATTACTCTTTCAGGGGCATCGACTCAAGCATATTTTCTAAAAGCTAAGGTGACGTTATGGCCACCAAATCCAAAGGAGTTGGAGAGGGCAGCGTTAACTATCTGCTGACGACTTTCGTAGGGGACGTAATCGAGATCACAATCGGGGTCAGGATTGTCGAGGTTGAGAGTCGGGGGAATCCGATCATTAGCGATCGCCATTACCGTGGCCACGGCTTCAATACCACCAGAACCGCCTAAAAGGTGGCCTGTCATCGATTTGGTGGAACTGACGGGGATTTGGTAGGCCGATTCTCCTAAAGCTTTTTTGATCGCCTTGGTTTCCGTGGGATCATTGGCCGCCGTACTGGTGCCGTGGGCGTTGATATAGCTAATTTCCGCCGGAGTCAAACCAGCATCTTTGATCGCTAATTCGATCGCTCTGGTGGCTCCACGACCATCGGGAACCGGTGCCGTCATGTGATAGGCATCGCAAGTCAGACCATAACCGATCATTTCGGCGTAAATCCGCGCCCCACGGGCTAAGGCCGTTTCTAATTCCTCTATAATCAAAATTCCTGCCCCTTCCCCCATGACAAAACCATCCCGATCCTGATCAAAGGGACGACTGGCCCGGGTGGGGTCATCGTTGCGGGTAGATAGGGCCTTAGCGGAGGCAAAACCAGCCAATCCTAGGGGGGTAACGGCGGCTTCCGTCCCACCGCAGATCATCGCTTTGGCCAAACCCCTTTGTACTAGACGAAAAGCATCGCCGATGGCATTGGAACCGGCAGCACAAGCGGTCACGGTGCAGTTACTCGGTCCTTTGGCTCCCGTGTGGATGGCGGTTAAACCAGCGGCCATATTGGCAATCATCATCGGGATCATGAAGGGACTACACCGGCTCGGACCTTTTGTCAAGTAAATTTCCTGTTGATCCTCAAGCACTTTTATGCCCCCCACGCCTGTACCG
>NZ_JADBSA010000110.1:0-5106 GCF_020246945.1 Microcystis sp. M113S1
AAGGTTCTGTGCATTTAGCTAAATAGATTTGTTTGTCTTTAAATTTAAAAGCTGACTTAGTAAATTCGGCACTTCCTCCTTGATGTTTTTTCTTAAAGTTAGGATACTTAGTACGACCGCAAAGAAATTGGTAAAAGCTGTTTGTAGGTGTCTTAACCCTTGTTGTAAAGGTACACAGCTAACTTCGTTTAAAAAGTCTAATTCTTCTTGTTTTTTCCAATCAGTTAGCATTGAAGAAGTTTCAGTATATCCTACTCTTTCTTGTCTTTCGTACCATGCTTGTGTTCTGACATGGAGTGCCTTATTGTAAACCAATCTTACACAGCCCAAAGTGCGCCGCAATAGCGACTCTTGTTCTGGTGTGGGGTAAAATCGGAACGAGTAGGCTTTTTCCATGTCTCACATTTAAGCATATATTTGGTAAATGCGCTAGTATTTAACGGTAAAGCCGTCGTAGAACGACGGGGTTTCAGACCCAAAATTTTCGATGAGGGGGGTTTGGGATTTCGGTTCAGGACAGGTTTTATTGGTGAAATCACAGCGATAAATTGCCGGTTTTTGCCAACTGAGGGGAATTTCCAGCAAATCCCTCGAACCGGTCATCGCTTGTCCTAGAAAGAGAGCCAGGGCGATACAATTGAGAATTGTATGGGCAATGCGCCAACGATGGGAACGGTCTTTATAGATATCTTCGACAATTGCCAGAGAAAAAATCATCAGTAATGATGCCGCCATGCCGATATAGTAGTGAGACCAGTACCATTGGGCCGAGAGTCGCCAGACCCCATCCTGAGCACCGATAATAATTAAACCCATGCCAGTCAAGGTGGCAAAAATTCCGCGCCAGAGGGCTTGTCTAGCGCAGTAGAGACAGACCAAAGAGGCAATGGTGACAAAAAACATCAAAATCATAAAAATGACCAGAAAGGGGTCTAATTTTCCCTCTTTTTGTTTATCGACAAAACCATTAAAACCGTAAACGACCGAGTAAGCTAGTGCTAACAGGTTAACCCCTACCACTGTACCCGTTAACCAGCGGCCTAAGCGTAGATGTTCGGGCCCAACCACTGGGGGAATTTTACTTTTATTTCCTGCAGCGGTTTCTAAGCGACGTTGACGGGTTTGCCAAGCAAAGTTGACTACGAGGCCGATAATAGGGAAAACGACCACTATTGCTAGGACAGGATGAATGAGAGCCAGAAAATCGACGAATTGCATATAAATATCCCGAAAATAGTCAGCAGAAAATCGTCAATAGTTGACAAGCTATAGCCTTATTTTTTTCAGCTTATCGCAGATATCAGGGGGCAGGGGCAGGGGGCAAAAGGCAGGAGATAGGGTGATAGGGTGATAGGGTTTTGGGGTGATAGGGTGATGAGACAGCTTCCCCACTACCCCACTACCCCACTACCCCACTACCCCACTACCCCACTTCCCATTTCGGACGAGGAACCTCTTTGATAATCGGCTAATCTAAAAGCAGCAATCCCTAGATTCAATCCTGACTATGAAACTACAAGAACTTTTGACAAATATCACTCTGGTTTCCCCAATTTCTTCTCCTATCGCTTTAGAAACCGAGATTACGGGAATTTCCACCAACTCCCATGCTTGTCAACCCGGAGATTTATTTATCGGTTTACCCGGTAGTCGCGTCGATGGGGGCGAATTTTGGCGTTCTGCTTTGGAAACCGGGGCCGTAGCGGCGATTATTTCCCCGGCAGCCGCCGCTAAATTTCCCCCCCCGGAGGATGCTTGCGTAATGGTTGTGGCAGATTTAGTTACTGCCGCCGCTGCGATCGCTGCTAAATTCTATCATTATCCTGCCCAAACCCTAAAATTAATCGGTGTGACGGGAACTAACGGCAAAACCACCACCACCCATTTAATTGAATATTTTCTCAGCCAAGCAAAGATTCCCACCGCTTTATTCGGGACTCTTTATACCCGTTGGCAAGGATTCCAAGAAACCGCTAATCATACCACCCCTTTCGCTAACGAGTTACAAGCTAGTTTAGCCAAAGCGGTGAGCGCCGGCAATGAAATCGCCGTCATGGAAGTTAGTTCCCATGCACTGGCCCAGGGACGGGTACAGGGTTGTACTTTTCCCGTGACGGTGTTTACCAATCTCACCAGAGACCATCTCGATTATCACCTCGATATGGAAGATTATTTTGCCGCTAAAGCTAAATTATTTAGTCCCGATTATCTGCAAGGGAAGGCGATTATTAACCTTGATGATGCCTATGGTCAACGATTAGCAGCCTCCCTGTCTCCCCAACAGGTTTTAACCTATAGTGTGTCCGATGCTAGTGCCGATTTTTATACTAAGGATTTACACTATCAACCCACGGGAGTTGAAGGGGTGATGGTGACTCCCCAAGGGGAAATAGCCTTTGCTTCTCCTCTGGTGGGTCAATATAATCTGGCTAACCTCTTGGCGGCGGCGGCGGCAGTGTTAGAATGTGGTGTAGATTTAGGGAAAGTAATCAGTCAAATTCCCCAGTTTTCAGGAGTACCGGGGCGGATGGAACGGGTTAGCACCGCTCCCGACCAAGATATCAGCGTCATTGTCGATTATGCCCATACTCCCGACAGTTTAGAGAATGTTTTAAAAGCTTCCCGGCCCTTTATTTCTGGTCGGATGATTTGTGTTTTTGGTTGTGGCGGCGATCGCGATCGGACAAAACGGCCGTTAATGGGTAAAATAGCCGCAGAATTAGCAGATTTAGCCATAGTTACCTCCGATAATCCCCGCACAGAGGCTCCCGAACGAATCCTTCAGGATATCGTCGCTGGCATTCCCTCAGAAATTACTGTTCAGGTAATTAGCGATCGCGCTTTGGCCATTGACACGGCTATTCAAGCAGCGCAACCGGGAGACGGGGTAATTATTGCGGGTAAAGGTCACGAAGATTATCAAATTTTGGGGACGGAAAAAATCCATTTCGATGACCGCGAACAGGCCCGGGCCGCTTTGATGAAAGTGAAAAATTGATGGGGGGTGATGAATTATCAAGAAAAGCTAACATTAGTTGACAATTGGCACAAGTAGCCAATGTTAAAATCTGTGATAGACTGGGAGAGTTTAGGTGAAAATCCTCGTTAGGGGGCAACCGCTATCTTGATAAGTGGCCCCCTGTCTTGACTAAGCAATGACACAAAAAAGGCGTTACACGCGCTTTGATTGTCTGAGGCCTCTGGCTTTAGACTTTGGGAGATACCCCCTCTTGAGGACAATCTCTTAAAGTGCATTGTTAGGGTGTGTTAGTAAAAAAGTATCGGTCAATTGGTGAATCTAGATGACCTACTGCCTTAATCCCAACTGCACTCAACCGAAAAACGCCCCGACAGCGTTAATCTGCGAGAGTTGCGGTTCAAAACTTCTTCTGCACGACCGCTATCAAACTCTAGGCATTTTGGGGAAAGGAGGGTTTGGGACAACTTTTGTTTCATCGGATCTGTCCCTACCAGATAAGCCCCTCTGTGTGGTCAAACAACTGCAACCTCCCTCTAAAGAGGCTAATGTTTTTCGCATGGCGAGGGAACTTTTTGAGCGAGAAGTGGAAACCTTGGCAAAACTGGGAGTTCATCCGCAGATTCCCCGATTATTGGACTATTTTGAAGATAATCAACAGTTTTATCTAGTTCAAGAATACCTTAAAGGTCATAACCTGCACCAAGAGGTCAAAAAACGCGGGCCGTTTAGCGAAGCGGGAGTCAAACAGTTTTTAAGTGAACTCTTGCCGGTTTTGCAATATGTCCACGAGCAAAAGGTAATTCATCGGGATATCAAACCCGCTAACCTAATTCGTCGGCGAACAGACCGAAAATTGATTCTGATTGACTTCGGGGCCGTCAAAAATCAAGTTAATACCGTCATGGCCAATGCCGATTCTCAAACCGCTTTCACTAATTTTGCCGTGGGTACCCAAGGTTTTGCCCCCCCCGAACAGATGGCCATGCGTCCCGTTTACGCTAGTGATATCTACGCGGTGGGAGCTACCTGTCTCTATCTACTCACGGGCAAATCTCCTAAAACGATCGAAGTTGATATTAATACAGGCGAATTACTCTGGGAAAAATTAGTCAAGGTGAGTCCCCCGTTTGCTAAAGTCCTGAAAACAATGCTGGAAGTCTCTGTCCGTCATCGCTACAAATCCGCTCAAGAGGTAATGGATGCTTTAGACATGACGGCTTATGCCGACAGTCTAGCCCAAAGTTTAATCGCCGCTCCAATGGTTACTTCCCAGCCCCCCCGACAAGATTCAGGTTCGATAGCCACTTCCTCCGTTTCTGGCCCTCTCAAGTCTAAATTTCGTCCCAAAAATAAAAATCCAGAGGCCTCTCCAGATAATATGCTGGGGGGACAGATGGCTTTTTCAATGTTTAATACAAATGTATTGAATAAAAGTAAAGCCCGCAGCAGCACGGAGCTAACCTTACTGAAGAAAAAACCCCGCTTAGATGAAAAAGCGATTCTCGATGCTTACAATAACGGCCGGCGCAATTTCGCCCAAGAGGAATTACCAAATCTCAATCTGGCCAAAGCCAAACTTTTGGGGGTAAATTTCTGTCAATCCAAATTAACAGGAGCTAATTTACAAGGGGCAGATCTGTCCAATGCGGATCTGGGCCGGGCTAATCTCAGTCAAGCTATTCTCAAAAGTACCAATTTAAATAATGCCTATCTCGGTTATGCAGACCTAGAAAAGGCCGATTTACGCGGGGCTAATCTCACCGGCGCCCATCTTCGCTACGCTAATCTCAAAGATGCTAATCTTTGCGGGGCTAATCTCTCTGATGCCCAAGTAACTCAAGAACAAATCGCCCTGGCAAAAACCAATTGGTTCACAGTTATGCCCAATGGTAAACGCGGTTCCTGGTAATCTTTTTTCAGTGATCAGTAATCAGTAAACAGTGAAAAGACAGTAGGAAACTTCTATTTAGGGTCTGCTGAATAAAGCTAAAAACCTTGTTGGGTAAGACTTTTAGACTTTTTGTCAATCAAAAAGTACCAGGCCTGGGAGTGATCAGGGGGAAAATTCAGGTACTTTTTCCCTGAAAATTAGGTAGTTGACCACCTGAAAATCGGTAAAACCCATC
>NZ_JADBSA010000111.1:0-10449 GCF_020246945.1 Microcystis sp. M113S1
GACTCACCATGACCGAGATATTAACGCTAGTAAAAACATTTTGGCCGCAGGGCTTGCGGTGTCAGTCTGTAGAGCGACCATAAGACCAGAACAGAGTAAATCTGTTAAGGCAGGTGCGAAAAATCCTTCGGGAAAGAAGCAGAAACTCAAATCGTGAGGTTTGGGAATCACCGTCCGTTTACGGCGGTGAGGATGTCAATACCTTGTCTAGTATTGTAACTGACTAAAGGCTACTATGAAAAATTGCGTTTGTTCAAGCAAAAATAAGGCGTGTTACATTTCATTAACGCACCCTACGAGATCAGCGATCGCACTTAACCCTAGTTTATCTGCTTTCAGGAGGGAATAGAACTTCATTCACATAATCTTCGAGAGATTTCTCAATCTTCCGACTCATCCTTTCGTCTTGCCCAGAGTGCAGCCAGAATAAACCAATGAATCCTATAAGACCGAGCGTTCCATATGTTCCAGATTCTGATTTAGTTCTTTCGATACTAGGTAAAGAATTAAAATAGTCATGGTATTTACCATATAATCCTAAAGTACGATCCTCAAGAAAATTAAAATACTCTGACCCTGAATGGACATAAAAATCTGATTCTTTGTTTATTAGAGAAAAAGTAATAAAGCACCCCAAGAATGAAGCAGCTACCAGAATAATTAAAATAGTTCGCTTTATTTTGAGAGAACAAGTCTCCCACTTCTGGTATGCATTAACTGCATCTATTAAACTTCTGAATTTTGAATCTTTTTCGTAGAGTTCTCCCACTCTAGGATAAACCTCTTTGTGATACAGTCCATATCTTAAATTAAGATTCCGAATAATCCGATATACATGAATAACAGGTGTTTGACCGTTGATTTTTGATACGGTTGTAAGAAATGTATTGAAGTTACCTTGGCTTTGTAAGTTGCCTGTCCCAATAGTCCCCTGCATTCCTCCCATACTGGAATTCTCAGAATTTTGCTCTAGTTTTGGCTCATTATTAGGGTTAGACATGACTTCATACTCAAAGTTTAGTTATAGTAAGGATCTAGCAAAAACCAAAGAAACCTTTAGCTAAACCTAACCAGCCCAGCAGTTTCCGAAATATAGGTTCAACTTTACCTAACAAGTTTGTCCCAGATTCAACCGCTTTACCAGCATCCTCAAAAACTTCGGCAACTCGTTTTAAGTTGCCCCCAACTAATTGTTTGTCAGTTTCTTCCTCTTCTACTTCATGAATGACTGATTCAAGACGGCTTTCTGCTTTCTTCTTAAAGCTTTCTGGCATTAATGAATCCCTAACAATTTCTTTAAGCTGATCAAGTAACTCACGAACCTCCTCCTTAGATAAACCTTGTGGCTGAGATGTTTGAGAATGCATAACCTGCTGGGTATTGTCTCCAATCGATGCTTGCATTCCACCAGACATACTGCCAGTATTTGATTGAGGAATTCCACCACTTTGGCTTGATATCAGAAGTCCTCTCTAAGATTTCTAGCTAACGGTGAAGTGCAGCGGCGGCAGATAACCTCGAACTCAGCACCAGCAGCTTTCGTCCGTCCGCTGCCACGCAGTGTTAGGTGGCTGGCAAGAACATCGACCTACCCCGAAAGAGCTTTAGGGCTGACTGCAAACTCTAGCTGTGAACGATAGAAGCAAACATCAAACTCCATAAAGAAGTTCACCTGACCCAAGATAAGCGGTACATTGGTAGCTTGTGTCCAGGCAAATACCAGTTGCACAGGCTCAAATTGACCAACGACTGCTTGAGCAAGCACAACACGCGCCTCATACTGAGCGAGATTTCCTGTCAAACTCAGTGCTGTTGTTTGTCGTTCCCAATCATATCCAAGCTCAACCCCTATTGAGTACGGCAGCACATTGACACTCGCGCCAGTATCTAGAAGAGCGGATGCTGGGACAGAAACTTGTTGGTGAAGCAGGGTAAACGATAAGTAGGGGCGAAAACTGGCTTCACCTAAAGTTGGATCACCGGAAAGAAATGGGTACCGCTCAGCATTACGCATGGTCTTGAGCTTTGGCGGTTTGTAGGACTTTTAACATCGTATCTGCTGCTTCATGGGCGTCATAAGGCGACCATATGGGGTAAGCCTGGTTAGGTTTAATCAGATCTGCTTCCTGTTGGGCTAGTTCTGAAATTAGAAGCTGCATTATATAGAATTTGTCTGAGCGGCTCAGCCCCTTCAATGTTGAGATTAATTCTAAGGAAACCATTTTATACTCCAGCTAAAGTGTGTTTATAAAGTTGACACGTTCATTCAACGTTTCACAGTTTTTAAGATAGTTTGAAAACGAGAGTCATTACCGATTCTGTCTAGCTTTTCAGTCGGAAAATCTCTAATAAATTCTAAAGCTAGTTTCACATTGGGGTGAGTAGCTTGGTCAACTAATCTACTTGCAAGTTTCTGGTAACGATTTTGGCAAGAAGTAAATTGAAGACGCGAGGCAATCTCTGAATCACGAGTCAGCCTAATCAATTGAGATATTTGATTGTCTTGCCAACGATTAATCAAATTACTGTAAATTGGCTCGGCATCAGATGAAAATCCATACCCATTACCTATATGGCACATGGTTAAGACCTTGACATACTTCCCTGACACGCTATCCGGAATATTGCCACTTGCAGGAACAAAAGATTGAAGTAATCTTGCGGGAGATGGTTCATTATAGAAATTATTCCAACCATTATGGGCAGCTAATAAAGCGTCTAAGGCAGAAGTTATCTCAATGGCAATAGTGTTGGCTGGTAGATAAGCCAATCCATTTACAATTGTGAGAAAATCACGGGCTAGATTTGCTCTGGAAACTTCCCCATTTGCTGAAAACGACCCATGCTTTAAGCCAATGTCATATCTTGCATCCTCCGAACAAACTTCCCAAATTTCAGGTGCAAGAAATCGAACGTTATTTCGGACGTTTGCATCTAATCTAGGATCGGTGTACATTCCAAACCCGGTTCTCAAGAGGGAATGAGCTAGATCTTCAGGCAACCGCACAATCGCCTCTGCGATAGGAGGTACATCAGTTACAGAAAGAATTTCCTCTCGAACACTTCGCAAAAGACGCTTAATTTCTATGGCTGCATCTTCAGGTTCCTTTCCAAGAACCTCTTTTATGCAAGTTTCTAGCCATGATGCCAATTGCAAGCCCGTTAATTCATTATGATTTGGATGAGCAGCACTGGCATGATTCCGCATATCGCGGATGTAATCCAAATGTCGATATCCAATATCGCTAATGATTCCTGTTTCTCGACAACCTCTAACGAGTACCCAATCGTCTAGCTTTTCTAGATCACTTTCATCCCTAAATCTAGAACGCTGATTCGCATCTGTGATTGCAGTGTCATAAAAATAATCTAAATCAAACTGAACAACTTTTAAGCGAAGATTGCGAATTGTCTCATCCCAAAGGTAATTCAGAGCAGCATCAAAAAGTCCTACAACGCAGGCTGCTGAGAACTTAGAGATGTACATTGCACTACTACGCTGTCCTTCTGTGAGGGCAGGCATAATGTAAGGCATATTACTAATAACTTTTCGACGCTCATCAAGCCCAACCAAAACTGAATCTGTCGGTAAGCCCAGATAACCAAGATATGTAGACAGGCTTGCGGATAGTGGATCTAGCGTTGTAGCAAGTTCTACTGAAGAGGCTTGTAGTTGGATCTCTGAGGTCATAAATCGTTATATAAGGGGGCTAAACCACCAAAGGCAAAATTTTCTCAATCCTAGCACATCAGAATCTTGATCTGCTGCACCCTTCGCAATTGCTAAACCCCGTGCCGCCTTATTGCTTTGCCCAGTAACTTTGAAGTACCGTCACCACCGAGGACTTAAGCCACCTAACGTCAAAGATCACCGGGCCGGCCGTTGTGGTGTTTGCGAAGCAGGAGAGACCATAGTGGCCGGCTCCGGTGCATCGACTTGTTGGGAACTTTTAATTACTAATTCTGGAAAATATATTCAAGAATTCAAGAAGTCCTTGTTTTGTTGCTATAATATAAGTTGGTATTTCGCATTGATTATTATTTATCATAAATTCATTTCCAGCTTTCATGAGTACGATATTTGATTTCATAATAATTTGTTTTTCCATATCAAAGTTTTTCATTAAATATAATGTATCTTCTGGTACGACCATCACTGGCATACAAAGCACCTTCACATTGCCCTTGCTATTTCTAATTATTGAATTTTTTAATAGCAATGGATATCGATAAATCGAATGATTAATTGCCTGACTCCATTTATCATAGGGAGATCCCTTTTCATTGGCAAAATTCTTAGTCGCATCACTATGATATTGTTGTATTTCCACCCCAATAAACTTTTCTTTATTTGAAAGAATTGTAAGTTCAAAATTTGAATTATAAATCCTGGATATTTTTCCATGCTGCAAATCTACATTTAAATATCCAATATATTCATAATGGGAATTTCTGCACCCCACTATAATTGGATGGTTGATTGAAATGTTTTTACATTCAATTGCAATTCCAATTTCGTCAAAGGACGGAATAAACTTGCCGAATTTTTCATCCACTATTAATGTGTTTTCCATTTTAATTAATATATCAAATTCCCTAATTTTATCAGAGGCTGGATCAAGGTATTTTCCAGAGTGAATTGTATTTGGAAACTTCTTCCTAATTTGATTATAAATGTCTAACTCAAAAGCTAGATCACTCTTTCTGTTGTAGAACGCCATTAAATCGTCATTATTGATCATATTTATCTAAGTTCCCAACGCCAAGATCAGAAGCGGACCATAATCTCTCCATTAATTGAAGCCTTTGCATCCGTCTTCTGCATCTTGATGTTAGGTTGCGTGAAAGTCCTCAGAAATCTATGTATAAGGCCAGCGCATAATCAGTAGCATAGAGCTTAATAAATTGTGAGTTGATAACTAGCGCCTTTTTCGATGCTGTCTATAGAGGAATGCCACAAAACGAATTACTGACCGTAGCGCAGGTATCGTGCCGACTACTGAAACCGATGGACTTTTTTATTAGACTTTTTCCTGGGAATCGCCCTACCGTCCTATTTGGGCTGACGCTTGAGGATGATACCCGAGTTGGCGTCAATGTAATGCTCCACACGCCCGGAAGCGCCGGCCACCCGTACCTCCCAAACGGTGGCTCCATCTTCTCGCTCAAGGCCCACTTCCTCGACCGTTCCCGGTGTGGCCGCCAAGGCTGCTGACATCGCAGCAATGGCAGTGATGGTTGGAGCAGATGCCCTTGCATGCGAAGGGACATCTGCGGACTCCTGCTTCAATAAGTCGCCAGTAGACTCATCAATGTAGAGTTCGATGCCGCTGCCGTCTGGCTTTCGTACGACGACCTCCCAGGCAGCTCGCCCGCTTTCTTGGCTGCGATCGAGCTCAACAACGGCGCTGCCTGGGAGGGCAGCAAGTGCCTTATTAGCAGCAGATTGTGCATTTATCGCGGCTTTCACCGGTTTTGTCGGGGAAGGAGCTGTCGAGCTTCCAGCGGAAGCAGTGGAATCTGACTCGGCAGTGGAGCTTCGTTGAGCTGTGTTTGCTTGGCAGGAAGCGACGCACACGGCAAGACTCAAAAGTATGGCAGCCATGACGTGACGTGACAATGGTTCAGACATTAGACTCCTTGGATAAGAAAGCAATGAAAAGCATGGTTCATGAATCTGTGCGTGAGAATGGGCTCACCAGTTCATCCTAGATCCTATGTCATGAGTAGCGCCAGCTAACTATATAATATACGGAAACTTTCCTTATACTACGCTAAATACGCACTTTTTCAAGAATCTTTCCGTATATTACTCTCAAGTGGAGTGATCGCAAGAAGTTTTCCGTATAATATTACAATAAGCGTGTTATGCCGATTAGCGTACTCTGTTATGAACCCTCCCCCACCCCGAAAACTCCTAGACGTAGTGAGAGAGACGATCCGCCTTAGGCATTACTCCTACCGCACCAGCAATTCTCATTTTAAGGTTTCATGACATTAAAACCCTTGCACCTAGAGGGGTTAAAATTCTTTAACGAATCTCTAGGTCGCTGAAACAAGGCAAAATCGTTTCAAAATGAGAATTGCTGGGTTGCCAATTTCTTTTTTCTTTTGACTGATTACTGATAACTGATCAAGTCCCCCCACTTCCCTGAAGACAAAAAGGGTACGAAACTCGCACCCCACCAGATTGATCTTCATTTAACTTACTTTTTCTTTTTGCCTTTAGCGGGCGGATTATCCTGCGCTGCCGGTTCCGGGGCTTTTTCCTCCACTTCCGGGGCTGCTGCTACGGGTTCCGGGGCTTTTTGTCCCATTTGGGCGGCTACTTCGGCGGCGAAATCCGTTTCTTCTTTCTCGATCCCTTCACCTAGTACAAAGCGTTGGAAACGACGCACCTGAATATTTTCTCCTAAAGCAGCGATCGCTTGTTTGAGCAATTCGTCAATACTGATGTTCTGATCGCGGATAAAGGGTTGATCGAGCAGAGAAAGTTCTTTCAAACGTTTTTCAATGCGGCCGGCCACGATTTTTTCTTTGATATTATCGGGTTTATTGGCTAAATCGTCCCGTCCCATCTCAATTTCTTTTTCTTTGGCGGAGATTTCGGCGGGAATATCGGCCACTTTTACATATTCGACGTTAGGACAAGCGGCAATCTGCATCGCCACGTCATTAACCAATTTTTTGAACTCCTCGCGACGGGCCACAAAATCGGTTTCACAGTTCACTTCCACTAAAACACCGATGCGGCTGCCGGTGTGGATGTAACTGCCGATCATCCCTTCTGCCGCTACCCGACTAGCTTTTTTCTCGGCGGAAGTAATCCCTTTTTGACGCAACCATTCGATCGCTTTGGTTATATCCCCCGCGTTTTCCGTCAGCGCCCTCTTGCAATCCATCATGCCGGCGCCGGTCTTTTCCCTAAGTTCTTTAACCTGTTGTGCTGTAATTTCCGCCATAAAATTCCTAACCTACTGCTTATAATTGATCATGCCACGAGAGGGGCAGGTTTTACTGATCGATAGGTTCGGAAAGTTTCCCCCCGAACCTAGCCGCGATCAATAGCTAATTTTCCCTAGTTATCGTCGTCTCCACTGGCAAATTCGGCGGCGTATTGGGAATAATCACCTTCTTCCTCGTACTCGGTTTCATTATCGTAGTCTTCCTCGTATTCTTCCACCGCTGCTTGACCACCGCGACGACCTTCGATGATCGCATCGCTAATTTTGCCTAAAATCAGTTTGACTGAGCGAATTGCGTCATCGTTGGCGGGAATCGGCACATCTACCAAGTCAGGATCGCAGTTAGTATCCAAGAGGGAGATGATGGGAATGCCCAATTTTTGGCATTCTTGGATAGCGTTGTATTCCCGACGCTGATCGACTACGACGACTAAATCCGGCAGCCGGCGCATGGTTTTAATGCCACCGAGGTATTTTTCCAGTTTGCCCAATTCCCGACGCAGTACCGATGCTTCTTTTTTCGGTCGTTTATCGAGGGCGCCGCTATTTTCTAATTCTTCTAATTCTTTGAGTCTTTCTACCCGGCCGCGAATGGTTTCCCAGTTGGTTAACATTCCCCCTAACCAGCGTTGGTTAACGAAGTGGCTACCGCTGCGTAAAGCTTCCTGTTTAATGATTGCTGCCGCTTGCCGTTTCGTACCGATGAATAAAAAGCGTTTACCGCTATCGGCTTCTCCTCGGACAAATTCGTAAGCTTCTTCGATTAATTGGGCAGTTTGCACCAAATCAATGATATGAACCCCATTCCGGGCAGTGTAGATGTACTGAGACATTTTCGGGTTCCAACGGCGCGTTTGATGGCCAAAGTGAACCCCAGACTCTAGCAATTCTGCAAGAGAGACAACGGGCATATTTTTCTCCTTTTCGGGTTTATCCTCCATCTAGGGCTGGATTTCTAGATTCCTAGAAACACCCGATCGCCTAGATGTGCGATTTTTGACAACTTTTCTAGTCTAACACGAAAGGGCGTAATTGCATACCCGTAAATATTGGGTACTGAGGGCTTGCTACTGCAATTCCTCAAGTTTTTTCAAAACCGCTTCTGCATGGGCTTTTACCTTGACATTTGACCAAATATAGGCAATATTTCCCCAAGGGTCGATCAGGAAAGTGGAGCGTCTAATCCCCATATATTCCTTGCCCATAAATTTTTTTAATCCCCAGACTTGATAAATTTCCGCCAGTTGATGCTCGGTATCGCTCAATAATTGAATAGTTAAATTGTGTTTTTCAATAAAACGACAGTGGGACTTTTCTGAATCGGGACTAACTCCCAGAATTATCGCATTTAATTGCTGAAATTGCGGCGACAAAGCGGTGAAATCGATCGCTTCTGCGGTGCAGCCCGGAGTGTTATCTTTGGGATAAAAATATAAGACCAACCACTGACCGGCAAAATCTGCTAATTTACTAATTTCGCCTCTTTGGTTTGGGGTGGCAAATTCGGGGGCTTTTTGTCCAACTTCTAGGGTCATTTTTAGGAGTGTAAAGGCAAGAGTAAGAAAGGAGCGAGGGAGAGGGAAAGCAATAGCCAGACTTGATAGTTAAATCTGGGAAGTTCGGGTTTTTCTGACTCGACTAAAGCATCGATTCTCTCTAATAAACGATTATTTAAAGAATTATCATTGAGAGCGACACAGCAACTATCGGAGAAATTTATTTCCGCTACTTGATTAACTTTTTCTGCCACTAAAAGCAGGGATTCAGCTAATAGTAAATAATCCACTTGTCCGGAAGCGTACTTATCGGCGCGCAATTCCCGCAAGAAGACTAATTCTAACCATAAATTTTCGCTATTGGGCAGCCAAGAAGACATCGATCGCAGCCAACCTAACCAGAAAAACCAGAAAGTGTCATGATATTCTTGGTGAGCTTGTTCGTGGGCTAAAACTGCTTGTAAATGTTCTTGATCTAAGAGATTTAATAATCCTTGCGTCACAATTAATTGCGACTTCCAGAAGCCAACTCTGGCACTGTAGGGAAAATCTATCGCTAAAACTCTCGCCTTCTGAGCGGTGATTTTTTTGAGGGGATAACTGCTAAAATCCCGATGGGTTTGCCAAGTTTGATAGGAGAGTTTTATCAGACAAAATAGAGCAAAAACTAGCCAAACTATGGCGCTAAAGTAACTAATTAAACTGGAGTGATAGCCCAACATTTGCCCACGATAGCCCATACAAACCACCGATATAACTGTCATTAACAGCAGCAAAGGAGGAAAAAAGAAGAAAAATAGCGTTGTCTGCCAACGACGCTGATAGCTGGGCAGAAACCAACGTAAACTAACCGCGATAGTTAATGCTAGTAATAACATTAAACTGTGCATTAGCCTTCTCCCCGTTGTTGACGAAGGGTATCTAAACGAGAGGCGATCGCTTTTAATTGTTCCACACTAGCAGTATCGAGACTATCGGCAAAAGAAGCCACCACATCCGCATTACCAATAGCCAAAAAACGATGTAATTGTTCGTAGGCTTTAATTGCCTGTGCTTGTTCCTTAGAAACCATCGGTTTCCAGTAGAAAATCCGACCCTGTTTATAACAACTTAACCAGCCTTTATTAGTTAAACGACGCAGTACCGTAGTCACAGAAGTATAGGCCAGATCTCGTTCTGGATCCGCTAAAATGCGATCGTGGACATCCTTAACGCTAACGGGTTCCAATTCCCAGACAATATTGAGAATTTCCGCTTCTAGGGGGCCCAAGGATAACTGTTTTGGTTGATAGGTCGGCAATTGAGCCATAGTCACACAGAAATGAAGATTACTTTCCTGATCATAGCGGCGGATATCGATCGCCTGATAAAATAGCAACGATCTTTTATCTTGTCTTTATGTCCACTGAAAATAATTTAACCACGATTACGGGCGCTGATGCCATTGATGTGGCGATCGCTAATGGCATTGATTTTGATGGTTCCCCCATTCCCCCAGCAAAATTGGAACTTTATCACCGGGTAATGGGTTTGGAAGCAGGACGACAAAGAAGCGGGGTTTCTAACACGATGAGATCGCGAATTGTCCGCATCGGGGCCAAACATATCCCTCAAGAGGAATTAAATCAGCTGTTGTTAGCCGCCGATTTTGCTCCTCTCAAGGAAAAAGAAATCGCTTTTTACCTATAATGTCGGCTTTTCATCTCTCGGTTTCACCTCGGAGATGAAAGGTTCCGCCAGCATAGAACAGCACTTCGACACATTTCGACAGGCTCAATGTAAAGGCTCAATGTAAAGGCTCAATGTAAAGGCTCAGTGACACGAGCACGACTAAAAATAACTCTAATCTATAGAACCTATTTGGTATCTTAGGATACAGCTAATCGTCGTAGTAGAAGTCGAAGAAAACAGAGATGAATTTTGGTAGTGGAGTGCTGTAAAGTACGCTCAAAATTTTTGACTAAAGATTTGCAGCGTTCCATCCAAGA
>NZ_JADBSA010000112.1:0-5221 GCF_020246945.1 Microcystis sp. M113S1
ATCTAATTCTCCTGTTTTTGGCTGAAAAATTCCATAGACAGGTACTTGTAAGATTTGCTCATAAAAATACCATTTTCCATAGGGATAGTGAGGGTTGATGGAATATTCACTCCCTTCGGTTTCCGAGATAAACTCTAGGACAATTGCAGGAATTTCTCCTTGAAGATGGGGAGTATAACTGCGCCGAATTTCTCCACTAGCAATGGGTTTTACTGAGGGAATATAAACCCAGTCAGGTGCTTTGACAACAGTTTGAGTTTTAACGGTAGCACATAAGCCAAAATTAGAAGCAATTAGCATCGATTCGAGAATTAGTCCTGCTAATTCTAGAGATTCTCGTAAAGCTGCCGCTAATAGAGGTTGCAGGTTATTATCCACAGGTTCGTCAGGTAATATAAAATCATCTGGCAGTTTTTCCCAGGCGATTATCGTTGATTTTGTCGGTAAATCAATAGCAGATGGTGTCATTGTCGTAAACAGTCCTTCCTAATATTTAATAAGCTCTCATAAACTGCCCGCGACTAAGTAGGTACATTACTTGATTGGGGCTAAAGTAAACAAACATATTGCCTCCCACAAACGCTTCCCGTCCTTGAGTTTTTAACCATTGGGAGAGAGGTCTGACTAATAACTGCATTTGCAGTCCGTGTCGCTGGGTTTCCATGGGAATACCATCATCAGAAAGGAGTTCATCCTGGGTAGGTGGTAGCTTTATCTCTGCTGGGTTAGCACCAATTACGAGGGTTTCTTGAGCCATGGGTTGGTGGGGGTGAACAACTGATGGGACTTTCTTATCATAAACTATCATCAATGTCAACCCCTAGCGACCGCAATTTTGCTGCCAAGCGTTCGGCTCGTTTTAGGTTATGTGATTTTGTCAAGATTCTCTGACTCTATTACAGTTCTAACCTTTTACATAAATATCACAACTTCGCTTCATAGTAGAATCTATGCTTTTCCGGGATTCTAGAAGTTTATAATTGTTCTGATAGAGTAATTCTAAAAAAGTGCTACGAAGATGGTCAGACATCTTTAGAGGACAGACCGTGACAATTGGATTGAATTTCTTGAGAGCATAGGTAAAAGGGGACTGAAAAGAATTGTCCTCAGAGAAAATAGAGATTATCTCAGGATAGAACAACACTTTTCTGTTTTTGTCAAGATAATAGTATGACTCAAACCAATCAGAAATTAGAATTGATGGGCGGTTTAATTGCTTTTCTAATATAGCCACTCTCTCAGACAAGCTGGCTAAAGCAGACATTTGCGAATAGCTTTTAGGGCGTTGAAAATTATATATCGTTAAGGGGATAAATTTTACACAAGCGATTAGGGACATAATAATAAAGGGCATGACTAATACACTGACAAGGGAGAGTCTTAATAAATCAAACGAATCGGGCAATAGGATTGGCAAAAATTCCCTAAATGCCATTTTATTCTGCATCAATTCTGGTTCAGATTCAGACATTTTTTTTCGATAAGAACTAAAGGCATAATCAATCAAACAACCATAGGAAAGAAAGAAGGGAAGTGATACAGCTAACAAATTCCAAGGATGACTTCTATTGACAAAATAAAAGAGGCTAACTATTCCCCAGATGGCAATTACAAAACGATACTTAGCGTTTTTATCCTCAATAGGACTCTGAAAAGATTGTATGATGTTAAAACCGTAAACAACCATAAATATCATCCATATATTATCTGGAAAAGGCAAACCAAAAAAGCCAGAGCCAAATTTAAGAGTAGAACCCGTATAATTATAAAAATTGATAAATTCTCCAGCAATAATTCTAAAGCCAAAAATAATTATGAAAATGATAATTATAAAATTTATACTAAATCCCGTTAATTTTTTTATCATGTTTTTTGCGCTAAAACCATCTATTTTAAACTCATTCCAAATGTAAATAAAGAAATACATAATCAAGACAGATATACCAGAATCAAAATTACTTAATAGAGCCATTGCCACTAGAAAATCTAGAAGCAAATCTCGTAAGTTAATTGTTAAAAATCCAATGGGAAAAGTAGCTTTATCGAGAAATTTTCTTTCAGATATATACAACAAAGTTACCAGCAAAAGACAAGGAAATAAAGTTCTTAAAGGAAAATATTGAAAGTATAAATCTTGGGTTCCCACCCTACTATAAAAATAACTCCAAAATAGGCAGTTAATAAATACCAAAATTCTGATCAATGGATTTTTGTAGATAGCTTTAACTATTAAATAGTAAAGAAGAATCTGAAGAGCAATCAAACTACACACAACAATTTTAATAGACCATAGACTATTTCCCATTAATCGTGATAGTAGGCCAAGCCAAAGATAATATCCGCCATATAAACTTTTAAATCCATCATCAACAAGGGGAATGAAAGGGGAATCACTATTAATGGCCGCTAATGGGAAGAGAACCACATTAAAATGGTAGTTCGATTTATCAGTATAAACCAGACTCCAAGCAACTGATGTCACTGTCACTAAAACTCCAATAAAAACTATATTCTCAATCAATAATGTTCTCAAAAATTTACGAAGAGAAAATAAATGTAAGAGAAAAAATAAAATAACTGTTAAAATTAATGCTACTGGAATTAGCAACAAAAAATTCAAGCTTGATAAATAAGTTGTCAGCTTATCTGAGTTGGATGACATCTCGGGTCTAATATAGAGCCTGAGACTTTCAGCAGTTCCTTGGGTAAAGAGCCTTTGAATTGCTATCGTGTTGAAAACAAGACCAAGTCCCCACGAAATTAAAAACTCAAGATTACGACTTTGATTTGTGACTTGCCAATTATTGATTATTTTTGATAAAATAGAACTAAAATAGTTCAAAACTTTACCCAAGAATATAGGTAAAACAATAATTGAAATCAAAATAAATAGATACCACATTGCTTCATACTTTTCATTTCCTTTCAATCTGCTAAATCTTGTGGTAAGAAGATACTTTACATCAATAAAAATAAGTAGGAACGCCCCTACTCCTTTGAACCATTGATCGATCATATTTTTGTTCATTTATCTAATTTAATTTAAAGTATTATTGATAATTATTGACAATTCTGACGGCAGAATTGTCGGCTTGAGCTTGTGTTAACTCCTACAAAATGCTCTCATAGTTTCGGCTACATACTCTAACATCTCCTTGGTTAATCCAGGAAATACCCCAATCCAAAACACTCCTGCCATGATTTTGTCAGCATTACTCAAATCCCCAATAACCCGATAATTTAATCCTTGATACAGAGGTTGTCGCAGTAAATTACCCCCAAATAATAGCCTTGTGCCGATGCGTTTTTCCTCCAAATATTTAACTAAATCATTACGGCTAAAAGGCGCATCTTCCCTAACTAAGATAGGAAAGCCAAACCAACTCGGTTCAGAATGGGGGCTGGCTTCGGGCAGAACTAAGACATCTTGTAAGTCTTGTAATTTTTGATGCAAAAAGTCGAAATTTTCCCGGCGCTTTTGGATAAATTCCGGCAATTTATCCAGTTGGGCTACCCCGACGGCGGCTTGCATATCTGTCATCTTTAGGTTATAGCCCACATGAGAATAGGTGTACTTATGGTCGTAGCCAAAGGGTAAATCTCCTAACTGCCAACCGAAGCGTTTATTACAGGTATTATCCACCCCCGGAGGACACCAGCAATCTCTCCCCCAGTCGCGGAAAGATTCGACAATCTTTTTCAAGCGGGTATCACTGGTTAAAACCGCACCACCTTCTCCCATAGTCATGTGATGGGCGGGATAAAAGCTAACCGTTGCTAAATGCCCAAAGGTGCCAGTTTTTTGCCCTTTATAGAGACTTCCCACCGCATCACAGTTATCCTCCACTACCCAAAGGTCATGTTTTTCGGCAAAAGCCATCACCGCCTCTAAATTGAACGGGTTTCCCAAGGTATGGGCGATCATAATCGCTTTAGTCTTCTCTGACAAGGCCGATTCCAGCTGCTCGATGTCAAGGTCATAACCGGGTAATTTAACGTCTAAAAAGACCGGAATTAGCTGATTTTGGAAGATGGGATTAACTGTAGTCGGGAAACCTGCGGCAACAGTAATCACCTCATCCCCCGGTTTAAGTTGCTTTTCTCCCAATTTAGGCGAAGTTAAGGCACTTAAAGCCACTAAATTGGCTGAAGAGCCGGAATTGACTAATAAACAATGTTTTACCCCCATCCACTGGGCAAAACGTTCCTCGAATTCTGCGGCATATCTGCCCGTCGTCAGCCAGAAATCTAGGGAAGAATCGACTAATTTGACTAATTCTTGCTCATCAAATACCTTACCGGAAACCGGAACATAGGTTTGCCCCGCCACAAAAGCCCGGGGCTGAAATTTGAAGTCATAGTATTTCTGTACGGCTTGAAATACTTGATCTCGCAGGTCTTGTTCTTGCTCAGATGTATTAGTTGGACGATGGATAGGTTGTGTCATGATTTATGCAATAATGTTCGTTAGAAAAACCGCTCGATCAAACTATTAATTGTTCTGTCTTTAAAATTGTCTAATTTCAATTTAGAACAACGTCTCCAGAAAAGAGTTTTTTTCTGGCTTTCCGTTAATTTAATCCATTCATTATAGGTAGGAAACGCAAATTCCTCAAAAAATTTCATAAATCTTTCACAACCTTTTTCTACAGTAAAATCCTTAGCCCTTTCCCGGGCATTACTGACCATGTTAGCATAAAGGTCGGGACTACTCTTTAACTTACTAACTGCTGAGATGGCTTCGTCCAGAGAATTAACCAAAAGAAAGTCTAAGTCGCTTTTCTTTTCTGCTAAGATTGAGGACTCTGGAGTCACGATGGCTGGAACACCAGTTCGCCAACAATTGATTAATTTATTAGCGGGTTTGTTGATGTATGGCTTGCCATCGAAACTTCTAGCAGCAATAACCACATCTATATTACTATAGTCGTTCCACTTTTTAGGCTCAAGAATTGGCCACCACTTGCATCCTAGAGAGGATAGAGCATCACGCCATTTATCTGATTTCAGTTCTTCTGCTAATTGAGATTGATCACCAAGATAAGCCACATTTTCAACTAGACAGTCACGCTCTTTCAATCCTATCCATTAGTCACATCTTTCTTAACATAAAATTTGACAAAAAGAGAAAAGTGTGCAAGATGGCTCAAGGAGGTTCTATGGGGGGACTAATTTGATGAGATAGTTTCCAAGTCTGGCTGATATCATGTAACCTTCGCAG
>NZ_JADBSA010000113.1:0-7377 GCF_020246945.1 Microcystis sp. M113S1
AATTACTGAGCTTGCGGGTTGAGAGTCGAAGTTATCCCTTAAATGAGCTAATCGCCTTTAGCTCGGCTTTTATGACGATGAAAGCCATTGCCAGCAACTTAAATCAAATGAGTCAAGACTTACCTGCCTACACCCAATAGGTAATAGGCAAATATTATCAGCCTGAAGGATTTCTGCTCTCAGGGCTGTATATTCAGTAGTGGATTGTTTCAGCTAATTTGGTGTATTAGAAAAATGCTAGAAATTCTATAATCTAAGACTTTAAGCCGAAATCTATTGCCCTATTTTAGCTGAAACAGTCCACTACAAGATCGGCGATCTGCTATGCAGTACCTTCGGCATCGCACTTCTTAATGGGATCACAATGCTTTGATCTCAACGATGCCGCCCTCAACATTATCCACCTGCAATCGATAACCGTAGAGCATCGCCATTCCGAGCAACGGCTCTGTCTCTGATGCTGCGATATCAACCTCGCGATATTGCCCATCCCAAATGACTGTTGCAGTGTAAAAATCAAACAAGACTTCGTGTATCATGAATTCTTCTTTAAGCTCCGCGAACCAAAGTGATACACGGCACGGTGTCCAATCCGAATTCCAAAAGGCTGGGCATCAGGGTTACGCTCAAATAGCCGATTGGTTGCAGCTACGACCGTTTCATCAACCTCAAAATCTCCGGTTTCGATGTCGATCGCGATAATTTTACCCTCATTACCCGCTTCGACTTGCTGCCGAATGCCAGACTCGTAGAGTTCTTTCCCCCGACGAGCCATCTCCTCTTTGCTGTAACGCCTTTGCCGAACTGTCATAGCCTTGCCCCATTGACTGCCTTCTCCATGTTAACCTGAACGATCTCGCTCTTTTGAATTGATAGGGTGTGTTTGGCAATCACTTAATCTTGGCGATCGATATGATGTAGCCTGTGTTAGCGTTAGCGTAACGCACGGATTTTGAACATTAGATAAGGTGCGTTCACTTCATTAACACACTCTATAAGATCGGCGTGCTGCTACGCAGTGCCTTCGGCATCGCATTCTGTTATGAGTTGATTGATGTTGGGTTTCCTTGCGTCAATCCAACCTACGGGCGAGGCGATCTGCTACGCAGTGCCTTTGGCATCGTACTCATAATAGTTTACGAAATTCTGCGACTGTCAAACCAGCATCTTGAACAATTCCACCCATTGTAAATGCCTTAATTGGATTGTGCCTTGGAAGAGCAACTTGACGCACCCCATCACTCATGATGATATGTTTGCCTTGGCGAATGATCCGAAAGCCTACCTTCTCCAAGGCTCGTACTGCATCTAGGTGATTTACGCCAGGAATTCTAGGCATAGTTACACCTGCATTTCAATTTCACGAATTTCCCCATCTTGCAAGCGTTCTTCTAAGGCTGCAAGATACTCACGAATTGCATCTTGGATATTGGTTAATGCCTCTTCCTCAGTATCTCCCTCAGACCAACAACCGGGGAGCGCAGGAACGCCAACAGTAATTCCTTCTTCAGAACGATAAAGGACAATTTTGTATTTCATCATAAGTTCCTTCTAGATAGCACTCCATTTTAGCTTGATAGAATTATGGATGTGGGATCAAATTGTAGCAACAGCGGAACCTCACAGCAAACTTGATATGGTTGGGTTTCTTTACCTCAACCCAACCTACAAGATCGGCGATCGCACTGGCCAAACCTTGATCTTCACACTGCTAGGCCTTGGGGGGCAGACAAGTGGTGGACGTATATTAAAATAAAAGTAAGTTTGATGTTAGACATTGTGCAACTATTTGTTTTGTCTTCCCACTACTATATGATAATAACTGAAGTCCAATTCCTGCCATCCCAGTAAATACTCCAGGTAACAGTAATTCACCTTCTTGAGTTGAAAAAAGGCGGTAAGATTTTTGGTTTAAAGCTCTTTTCAGACTTAATTCTACTATTTGCTGGGCAAACAGATCCCATTTTTCTCCCATGTCAAGATCACTAGCCAATTTTAAAATAGCTGATCTACCAAAGCTTCCACAGCAGAGATGATCGACACCTGTATCTTGTTTTGCGGTAGTTTCAAGAGCTATTTCCATCTCTGTGGCTATTTGCTCATCCCATATCCCTGATTCTTTGAGACAAAGACGACTCAAGGCAATACCAGGAGCGCCATGACACCAACTGTTCATAAATTTTGTCGGTTCAGAACTGGAGCGAAAATCTGGCCAATTTCTTTTTTCAAGACAAAAGACAGAGCGTTCGTAAACTAAACCTTTTTGAATAGCAGTAAAAAAACGATCATCTTCCGTCAGTTGATATAAACGAGCTAAAGCAGCAATAATCCCAGAAACACCATGAGAAAAACCTGTTAGGGGCTTTTTATCTCTTAAGGTCAACCATCCACCATCATCCATTTGTTGAGAAATCAAATGCTCCCCACATATAATAGCTAAATCTAAAGATTTTTGAGATGACAAATTTTTTCTTTCATCATCTTGAGCTATTGATAAGAGTGGGCCAATCAAGCCAGCGCAACCGCTAATTAAATCACATTCTTGATCTTTATTGATACGTTCTAGGGTAAGACAATCTATAATCTTTTGAGCGACTCTTTCATAGTTAGAAAATTCCTCATTAATAGGGTTGATTTCTAACTGACTTAGAATCTGTAGTGTTAAAAGGATTCCACCAGTTCCTGATAACCCAAGAGGTTGATCTCGTAAATAACGAAATAGAAGAAAACTATCTTTTGATTTAACAATATCTAAGATATGAGCGACAGAACCACGAATATCGTCAACTAAAGATTCTTGATATTCTAAATCAAAGTTTTGTTGTCTTAAAAAATAAGTTAAGGCGGCAAAAAATAAAGCAATGCCACAACGACCTCCATAGAGCGAAAGACCAACTAAACCAAAGTTAAATTTTTCTTGATCTTGTCCGATGTCTATACCTAACCATTCAGGATAGCCACGCTGATCTCTTATTGCTTGTTGCTGTAATTGTTTGGCGATACGAATTACTTCATTAAGTCTATAGTCACTACTTGAGAAGTTACTAGGTATTTCAATTTTTTCTGTAGGAATGACTAGAGAATTGACTCTAATTTGCTTGGCTTTTATTGCTCCTTTAATTAATTGTATTTGAAAATCAATTTCATCAACTGAAAGCTCTTCTAATCTTCTTCGGCAAGCTAATAATCCAGAGGTATCTAAAAAACGCTCAATATTGGGCAAGCCATCAGATAAAGTTAAGGTATCGCTATCAATTGAATGTTCAAAAAATGGAATGTCGAGTTGTTCCATTTGTCTTAGTTCAGCCTCAAAAACTGGCCAGTTAATCGGCTTCTCGGTAGCCAAAACATAACTACGAGCAAGTTGTTCCAGTTTAAGGCTGTAAGCTATTGCATTTTTTAAGGAAGCAGGTTCTAAACACTGAAGTTGAATGAGAAAGTAAATACGAGTAGCACGAAGAACAATCCGACGAGGTAAGCCTGCAAAGTCTCTAAGTATAGAATTTGAATCTAACCATACCTGACGATAATCAAGAAATTGTTGCATTTGTAGGCGAAAACCCTCACACAGTTCGCCTTGAAATTCATTGAGACGATTGGAACTACCGATAGGGAAAGGAGAACTGGTGGGTATATCAACGGAGGTCTCTACCTCTCCCCAAAACATTCCATCACTATTAATCCCTAACCATCCAGGTTGTTCAATATAAGACTTCTTAGGAGGTATTATGCCTAAAGCACTAATATCAACTGCATGAGCTTTTCGCCCTATAAATAGCCATTGTGGTAATAAGCCAATGCGTAAAACTGAGCTTCCCATTGACTTTTGTAAATTGCTAATAACAATGTCATCATTATTAGTATGATTACTAACATCGCCTTCTAAAAGAGTCTCAGTATCAATAAGTATTAATTGCTCTCCACAGGCAATTAAGTTTTCATGGTGACAATCTGTACAGCCTAATATATGAAGAACTGCCATCAATCGGCCTGCATTTTTGTAAAAGTTACTTAACTCTTGATCATTAACACAGGGACGATGCTCCACGAACTCCATGAAGCCAAATTTTTGCAGAGGAAGGATTTTCAAAACCCGAAATATATTTTCCCCCATCTGTTGATTGATGATACCAAGCAATCGTTGATAGACAGAATCTACATTCATGTCTTTAGGTTTATAGACTACTTTTTGAGACGTTTCCTCTTCATGGTCTGATTCTTTAAAATGTAGGACTGCAACAGAACGCCCCCCTCGATGAAAATCACTCATCCCTTGTTGAATGTCACTTATTTTGGCATTGATTGAAATACCAAAGTAAATCTCTAACTCTTGTCGGCTTTCATGAATACGCTTTAAGAGTTCAATGCTTGATTCTAGCCACAGTTCTACCACTGTTGCTAACAAGCGTCCTAAAACAGGATATATCGTCAATATTTTCTCAAGACCATCCTTAAGATTATCTTGAATAAATGTTAAATAAGCCTCCCTTATCGGCAGTCCACTACCATCACCATTCTCCCCTAGATGAGCTAAGAGTATTTGACCGGGAGTTCGACCTTTGTGAAATTCCTCCCACAGAACTTTCTCACTTAATTGACAGAGACGGGTAAGTAGTGTTTCTGTTAGACTGTTCACAGCATCATCACTAACTCCCTCTAAGACAACTGGGGACAAACGCTGTTTAAGCTCACTCACTCCCCAATCACATAAAGGCAACCAGAGTTCTTCAAAAGGTAAAGGCTGAGACTTTGTAGAATACTGGTTTTTGCCTTTCTCTTTACTAAAACTACATCCAGCCTCCACGAGAACTGGACGCAAACAAGTCAATAAATCTAACCAATTTGGATGGGCAGGAACCGCTTCTTCAGGAGGATTTAAAGCCCATAGAGCTTGATTAGGAGTATAGCCTGACCATTCTAAACGCTTAATAAAGTTCTCAGTCTGGTTAGGGGCAACAATCTTGCTCCATTCACCAAGCTGGTGTGATTCATCAACGTACTCACTCAAATTCAGGACTTGAGAGTAATCTAGACGATTTCGGAGAGTCCAGCCCTCCTTGGCTAGAAGTTTTGGTAAACTTTTACACTTGTCATTGTTCACTGTTGATTTGGTTCTTCTGAAAAAGAATAAGTAAAGCTTTAATAAACTTTAAGCAACCAGCTTGTTACCTACAATTCGGATGACTTGTATCACACTTCCATGGAACAATGGAACATAATACTGAGCAATATGCAGTTTCCATTGGTCCGGCATTTGATGCCAATGTGTTTTCAATCTCATAATCACCGATCTCATTGGCATTCTTCAGATTAGAATTAATTCCATAAAATGTTTCTTGAGTTGTTAGGTTCAATTCAACCCAGTCTTGTCTAGTAACTCTTAATGTTTCTTGCAAAACAGGGTCAGTTTTGACTTTTTGAAGGACATTGGCTAATTGCGTTGCATTCATTTTGATGATTCCTCATTGAACAGATTGTGGAGAAGGTAGGTTTGCTTTATGAGCAAGGTGCGATGGTATTTCGCTGAGGTAGAGGCAATATGTTAATTCATCTCACGTTCCTTCCGGGTGATACTGGGTAAAAATTGTCATTGCCTATAGATAGTTTAAGACAAGGAAAGAGATTGATTACTCATGCTACATTTAGCAGGCAGGATTATCATTTGAATTCGGTGTTTTAGAGTAACAATTACAGTCACAACTAAGCAACCAAAATGTCGCCATAATCGGCCCTTTAACGATTTCAATCTCTCCATCCGAGAAATCTGGAGCCGATGCAATATTCATGGACGCTTGCAAGGACTCTATATCTACCTCCATACCTTTCTTGCGTGCCAAGTCGGCCACAATTCCCGGTATTTCATTTTTGTTAACAGATACTAAAGCACTCTTGAGATCACGAGCAAAAGTTTTATCTGACTTCACTTCGTTGAGAAATGCTGCAAAAGAACGTGGTGACATATAATAACCTCCAAGAAAATGGAAATCACTGAGTTTGAGTTTAAACCAATCTATAACAGTCGCAAATCAACTGACCGCCCGCTTAACGGACAAGGCTCAGGATCATGGCAATCAATCTACGAAATTGTATCCGGGAACCAAAGCGCTGCGAAATTCGATGCAAGAGGTTCCGCAATTGCTACGAAAACCACAACAAGACCCGTTGATCTCTAGTTCCTCATCGGAGAACTCTGGATCCGATGCAATATTCACGGGCGCCTTCAAGGATTCTATATCTACCACTATGCCTTTCCTGTGTGCAAATTCGGCAACAATTACCGATATTTCATCTTTGTTAACAGATACTAAAGCACTCTTGAGATCACGAGCAAAAGCCTCGTCTGACTTCACTTCGTTGAGAAATGCTGCAAAAGAACGTGTTGACATTTTAGAACCTCCAAAAAAATGGCAGTGACTGGGCATTAACTAAACTAAGTAACCCAAGTTACGGGTAATAGTGGGAAAAAGTCATAGCTATATTATATATTATGCGGAAATTTTCCGTACATAGCACCAAATACACCAGCAATTCTCATTTTAAGGTTTCATGACATAAAAGGCCTTATAACAAGAGGGTTGTACAATTCTTAACAATTTTAGTGATCGCTGAAACGGCGCAAAATCGTTCTGAATTTATTTTTGCTGCAAATACACATTTTTTAAAGAATCTTTCTGTATATTACGCTCAAATGGAGTGATCGCGAGAAGTTTTCCGTATAATATTACAATAAGCGTGTTATGCCGATTAGCATACTCTGTTATGAACCCTCCCCCACCCCGAAAACTCCTAGACGTAGTGCGTGAAACCATTCGCCCTACCGCATTACTCCTACCGCACCGAACAAACATATCTGGACTGGATTAAGCGTTATCTGCTCTTCCATCAGAAAAAACATCCCCGTGAAATGGGGGGTGAAGAAATTAGAGCCTTTTTGACCCATCTTGCCGTTGATAAAAACGTTGCCGCCGCCACCCAAAACCAAGCCCTCAACGCCATCCTCTTCCTTGATCGAGAAGTTCTTAAAATTGAATTCCTTTATCGAGAAGTTCTGAAAATTGAACTGGGTAATATCAGTGAATATTTAAGGGCAAAACGCTCCAAAGGTCTGCCCACCGTCCTCACCAAAAAAGTAAAAATGGCTGATGATTTTAGCGATCGCACAACAAACTGCGATCGCTGCCCAGGTCATTCTCAACCCACCAAAGTTAGGATTGCTCATCGAAGAAATTGAATCTTTTGAGAAGCAATTACTGAGCTTGCGGGTTGAGAGTCGAAGTTATCCCTTAAATGAGCTAATCGCCTTTAGCTCGGCTTTTATGACGATGAAAGCCATTGCCAGCAACTTAAATCAAATGAGTCAAGACTTACCTGCCTACA
>NZ_JADBSA010000114.1:0-9792 GCF_020246945.1 Microcystis sp. M113S1
ATGAAAACTGCTATAAAGATAACTAACTAATTAACTTAAAACTTACATCTGATAACTGATAACTGATAACTGATAACTGATAACTTAAAACTTACATCTGATAACTGATAACTGATAACTGATAACTGATAACTGATAACTGATAACTGATAACTGATAACTGATAACTGATAACTGATAACTGATAACTGATAACTGATAACTGATAACTGAAATTATGGCTTTTAATATTTCTAATTGGTCTATCAAAAATCCCATTCCGACGATCCTGATCTCCCTGGTTATGGCCTTAATGGGATATATTGCCTTTCTAGGATTAGGGATCGATCGCTCTCCTAATATTGACATTCCGGCCGTGATTATCACCGTTAATCAAGCCGGCGCCGGTCCAGAGGAATTGGAAACTCAAGTCACCAAAAAAGTCGAGGATGCGGTGGCTGCTTTGGGTAATATCGATCAAATTACTTCTACCGTCAACGAAGGCAGCAGCAGCACCACCGTTAACTTTATCCTTGGCACTAACAGCGATCGCGCTACCAATGATGTACGCAATGCCATAGCGCAAATTCGACAGGATTTACCCCAAGATGCTAATGATCCAATTGTCCAACGTTTAGAATTTGCCGGGGGTGCAGTGATGAACTATACCATCTCCTCCCCGAAAAGATCGATCGCCGAATTAAGTGATCTAGTCGATCGTCAAATTGGCCGCGCTTTAACAGGAGTGCCGGGAGTAGCGCGAGTCAATCGGATTGGGGGAGTCGATCGAGAAGTGCGTGTAGATTTAGATCCTGGTCGTCTGATCGCCTACGGTATCACGGCTACGGCGGTTAATGACCAAATTCGTAGTTTTAATATTAATTTACCCGGAGGGCGATCGGAAATCGCTGGCAGTGAACAAACTGTCCGCACCCTCGGCAGCGCTGAAACTATCGAAGATTTAAGAAATTATCAAATCTCTTTACCTAACGGTGATACCGTCCCCTTAAGCAATTTAGGGACAGTTAGCGATAGTTCCAGTGATCCTCGACAAATGGCCCTCTTAGATGGGCAGCCAGTGGTGGGTTTTTCGATTTTACGGGGGACCGGCAGCACTTTGGTCACGGTAGAAACAGCAGTGCGTCAAGAAATCGAGAATTTAAAGAAAAAACTGCCCGAAGATCTTAAATTTCAATTAATTTTTACCCGTGCTGACTCAATTCGTGCTAGTTACGAAAGCCTTCTGAGCGATCTGATCATCGGTTGTATTATGACGGTGATCACGGTGGGTCTATTTTTAGGCAATTGGCGCGCCACGATTATCACGGGTTTAGCCCTGCCTTTGTCGATTTTCCCGACTTTTTGGGTGATGCAGGCCCTAAATTATACCCTTAACGGCATGACCCTACTGGCCTTAGCTTTAGCTTTGGGTAATCTTGTCGATGATGCGGTGTGTATGGTGGAGGACATCGATCAACATTTAGCTATGGGTAAAAAACCCTTGCAAGCGGCCTTTGATGCCTCAAAAGAGATTGGATTAGCCGTTTTAGCCAGTGCGGCGGCAATTATAGCGGTATTCCTGCCGGTTGCTTTTATGGGCGGTGTGCCGGGCCAATTCTTTCAACCTTTCGGCGTTACTGTGGCGGTTTCTACCCTATTTTCCAGTTTGATCGCTGTCACCGTCACCCCGATGTTAAGTGCCTATATTCTACAGCCGAAAAAGCTGAAAACCGGTGATAATAATCCCTCCTCGCGCCCGCGTTTTCGTCCCTACAAAAGTTTGTTAACTTGGGCCTTACGTCATCGAATCCTGACTTTATTGGCGGCTTTGGCCTTTTTTATCGGTAGTTTACAGTTAGTTCCCTTGATTCCAAAAGGGTTATTTAGTTCTGGGGATACCGGATTAAGTACGATCAGCCTAGAATTGCCTCCCGGTGCAACTTTGAATGATACTGTTGCCGTGGCTAATCAGGTGAATAGTTTACTGCAAAAAAATCCCGCCGTCGCTAATGTTTTGGCTATTCCGGGAGATTCGGGACGGGTAAATACGGGGTTAATATATGTTAATTTAGTTCCTAAGGAACAGCGATCGCTAACTCAACGGCAATTTGAGGAACAAACCCGCCGGGATTTCCAGAAGATACCAGGTGCTAGAGTGACTTTTCGAGCGCAGGGGGGAGCGGGAAGCACTAAAGATGTGGCTATAGTCCTTAAAAGTGAAAATGGCAATATTTTAACCCAAACTGCCCAAAAATTAGAGCGAGAAATGCGGGCATTACCCGGTTTTGTCGAGGTCAGTTCCGGGGTAAGTTTAGTTAAACCGGAGCTCATTATTCAACCAGATCCCGTCCGGGCTGCCGATCAGGGAGTCTCGGTCAGAGCGATCGCCCGTACTGCATCTTTGGCTTTAATCGGGGATAATGAGTTTAATTTAGCTAAATTTAACCTTGCTGACCGACAAATTCCCATCCGGGTGAAAATTGCCAATGATGGACGCAGTGAGATAGAAACTCTGCAAAATTTGCGCGTTCCTAGCAGTAATGGGACGTTAGTACCGCTTAACTCGGTGGCGACAATTAGCTTAGGTAGTGGACCTGCGGAAATTCAACGCTTTAACCGTCAACGTCAGGTTAATATTGGAGCTAATTTAGAGGGAGTTTCTTTGGGAAGTGCGGTGACACAAATTCGCGCTTTACCAACTATGAAAAACTTACCCCCAGAGGTGACAGAAGAACCCTTTGGTGATGCTCGTATTATGCGCGATATCTTTGCTCGTTTTTTGGGAGCGTTAAGTTTAGCAATTATTTCTATCTATGGGATTCTGGTCTTGTTGTATAACAATTTTCTCTATCCCCTAGCGATTTTAACTTCCCTTCCTTTATCGATTGGTGGCACTTTAATTGCTCTTTTAATTACCCAAAAAGAGTTAGGTTTATACGCTTTAATTGGCATAGTTTTACTGATGGGATTAGTCACTAAAAATGCGATTCTGTTAGTAGATTTTGCCCTGAGTGGCATTGAGGCAGGGAAACCGCAATTTAAGGCGATGATTGATTCGGGAGTCTCTCGTTTACGACCAATTATTATGACCTCCGTTTCCACAATTGCCGGGATGTTACCGATTGCTTTAGCTTTGGGTGCAGATGGTGAAATTCGCGCACCGATGGCGATTGCCGTTATTGGTGGTTTTACCACTTCCACCCTATTAACTTTGGTGGTTGTGCCGGTAATCTTTACTTATATCGATAGTTTTTACTATTGGTTGCGGGGATTATTTGTTAAACAAAAACCCAAGTCGATTTAGTAGTAAAATATCTCTCTGAAAGCTTGAGAAAAAACCCAGAGAAACTGACCCATGAATCCCTTGACAGTCACACATCAAACTCTATCCCTTCCCCCCATGGGCTGCGGTACTTGGGCCTGGGGAAATCGTCTTCTCTGGGGTTACGATGAAAGTATGGATAGCCAGTTACAAGCGGTTTTTAATCTCTGCGTCGAGCGGGGTGTCACTCTATTTGATACGGGAGACTCCTACGGGACAGGCAAACTCAACGGACAGAGTGAGAAGCTATTAGGACGCTTTACAGGGGAATATAGCGGTTATAACGCTGATCATATCCGTATTGCCACCAAACTCGCCCCTTATCCTTGGCGTTTAACCCGTCATGCCATGGTGAAAGCTTGTCAAGCTTCGGCAACCAGATTAGGCCGCCCAGTGGATTTAGTGCAAATGCACTGGTCAACGGGCAATTATGCGCCATGGCAGGAGGGAGGATTATTAGACGGATTGGGGGATTGTCTGGAAAAGGGGTTAGTTAAAGGAGTCGGTTTATCCAATTTTGGACCGAAAAGATTGAAGTCTGCCTATCAAAAGTTTGCCAGTCGCGGCATTCCTATTGCCAGTTTACAGGTACAGTATTCTCTCCTTTCTACCTATCCTCTCACTGACTTAGGATTAAAGGAACTATGTGATCAATTGGGCATTAAAATTATTGCCTATAGTCCCTTAGCTTTGGGGTTATTAACGGGGAAATATCGAGATAATAAAAACTTACCCCCAGGATTACGTCGCTTCCTTTTTGGTCAATTAATTACCGCTATTTCGCCTCTGATAAGTTGCCTAGAAGTTATCGCCCAAGCTAAAAATAAAACTATTAGCCAAGTTGCTTTAAATTGGTGTATCTGTAAGGGAACAATTCCTATCCCCGGAGCTAAAAATGTTCGGCAAGCTGAGGATAATTTAGGGGCTTTAGGATGGAGTTTAGACACAGGAGAAATAGCAGAATTAGATAAAATTGCCGCAGGTTTAGATAAAAAAATGGTACAAAATATCTTTCAAACTAAGTAGGGTTTGCTGAATAAATCTAAAAACCTTGTTGGATAATATTTTTAGGCTTTTTTGAAATCAAAAAGTGCCTTAGCTAGGAGTGTTCGGGGGGGAAATTTAGGCACTTTTTCCCTGAAAATTAGGTAGTTGACCACCTGAAAATCGGTAAAACCCATCCCCCCTCCCCCCAACCCCCACCCCCCAACCCCCACCGAAAAACCTTTTCAGCAGACCCTACTTATTTTGAGAGACCAATTTTAAGCTGGGACGGGGTTGGATTGTTCCCCCGTAAGCGACGGCAGTGTCAGGAGATAGGACAAGATGAGGAGATATCCCCAGGGAAATTCGATAGATTTCCCCAGCTTTATCCATTAATTGCTGTTTAACTGGCTCTTTCGGCAAATTTTGCCGCCAAGCTAGGGGAATACCCTCGATACCGTTGTACAATCCCGCCCAAATTCCCGCTAAAGTGGTGGTTAATTGCCGTTGATAGGGACTAGAATTAGCGCGACGCACGCTAACGGCGAAATCCTCGGTCGTTTGCAGAAAGGTATAGAGAGAAGCCGCGATCGCAATTCCTAAAGGTGAGATATCTTTCGCCCAAGCCGATAAAATGAACTCTAAGGGATGATTTTGCCCTAAAGCTGACTGAATCTGCTCTAATAGCTTATTCTTGGGCTTAATAGTTAGTAATTGCCCCATTAACTGATTTAAAGGCTTTTTCCCCTGTAATAACAGACCTACTGCCTCTCCCCAAATTATCGCTTCTTGTTGGGTTAACTCGGAAATTAAGCCCTTTTTCAGCCAAAAATTTAATCTAGCTTGCCAACGTTCCCTATAGTCAGGCCAGGTTAAAATCTCCGGCAACAGCACAAATAATAACGCCGATTCCGACTCTTGCTTGGCTGCGATCGCAATCTGCAAGTCTTCCTTAGATTGCAGAGCTTGCAAAAGCAGGGTCGTTCTTGGCGTAGCCTCATAGTTAAAGGCTGGTATTAGGGGCTGATTATGCAAGGATTCCCCAATATATGCCCCGATTAACCCTCCCTGAAGGCGATCGAGGGGTGAAAAAACCTTTTGCATAAATTAGCTCAATTTGCCCGGTAGGTGACTTCCTCGACTTTGCCCGGTTGCCCCAGTTGTTTAGCATTGGCATTATTAACAGCAACGTAAACCCCGCCAGCATTACCCGCCCTCACGGTTAATTCTCGGTTTGCTTGCCAAGTGCGATGGGTTCCTTGGGGCAGCACACCCTCAAATTCTGTCTTGCCATCCACCACCACCCGCAGCCAGCAGTCATCCTCCAGTTTTACCCCCACCACCAGCTGCTGATTATTGCTGGTTTTGTTGGCTACCGGTTGAAGGGGATTGCTTTTCGGTTGGACAATTTGCTGTTGTGGCAAGGAAGGCGGCGGTAAGCGATTCGATTGCAGTACCGATTTTTGCAGGACGTGGGATAGGGTTTGTACGGAACCAATAACTAAGATTAAATAAAGAAAATAGAGATGAATCGGGCGAATTTGAAGACGCGGCAGCGATAAAGACGGTTTTGTTCCCCTAAAAAAGTTATTTACCTTGGTGGGAAAACGTCGGCTAATCGTCTCACCATCCAAGGCGAGACTATCAGCAAATTGCTTGATTAACCAACGAATATAAATCGGCTCGGGCAATGCTTCCAAATCCCCCGCTTCCAGCGCTTCTAGGCGATGGCGCGGGATCAGGGTTTTCTGGGCAATTTCCTCGAGGGAAAGGGACTGTTCTAGGCGATTTTTTTGCAAATAAACGCCGATTTCCAGTAATTTGGTTCGCTGTTTATGCTGGGGATCGAGTTGTGATTGGAGAAGGCGAAACATATCGCTATTAGGGGCTGACTTTCAGCTTAGTTAATCTGGCTTGTTAAATATTTCAGTTCATCAAGGGTTAAAAAACGGTAATGACCCAAGGGTAAGGGGGAATTATTACCAGAGTTTAGTTGAATACGACCGATGGCACTGCGATGAAGTTTCAGGACGTGATAACCTAATTCTTCGGCTACACAGCGAATCTGCCGATTTCTTCCCTCCACTAAAATAACTTCTAGTAGGGTTTTTTGGTCGGTTTGCTTGAGTATCTCAACCTGTGCGGGTAAGGTTTTTTTTCCCTCTAAGAGGATACCTTCTCGCCAACGCTGGAGCGCAAGTCTATCAATCGCACCATCTAGCCAAACCCGATAGGTTTTGGGCAAATGATAACGGGGATGGGTGAGGGTGAGGGTGAGTTGACCGTCGTTGGTGAGGAGTAAAGCCCCAGTGGTGTTAATGTCCAACCTTCCTACGGGATGTAACCCTGTCTCGCTGGCGAGGGAGTCGGGCAAAAGGTCAATTACCGTCGGCCGGTTTTGTGGATCCTTACAGGTAGAAACCACACCAATGGGTTTGTTGATCAGTATATACAATCTTTGGGGACGATTGGCCGGTTCAATTTTTTTTCCGTCTATCTCTAGGTGATCTTTTTCGGGGTCGGCTTTTTCTCCTAACTGCACGATTTTGCCATTCCGTCTCACTCGTCCGGCCACGATCATCTCCTCCGCCCTTCTTCGGGAGGCAATTCCCCACTGGGCAAGGATTTTCTGGACTCTCTCCGCCATTTTTTTTTAGTTTTTAACCCTTTCTCTCTCCTATTATAGGCATCCTAAAAGGGTTTTTTCGCCCAAAAAGTGAAGAAAAACCGAATATCTCCGGCTGCCTCTTTGATTTTTTTTTCTGAAAACTTCTCAAAAAAAAAGGAGTGATCCCTTGACTTGGGCGGCGGCTTCGGTTATACTTTTCTTATAATGGGAATCTGTCTGTCTTTTCTGGAGTGCCACCACTCCATTATATATAAAGTCTTATAAAAATATTATTGCAAAAAGCCGTGAAAAAAGCAAGCAAAATTTTGCCGACAATTGTTAAAAAAGTCGGGCTAATTTTCCTTACGGATGATATGACTTTAAACGGGTTATTTCTCGGTTATCCAAGCGGTAAACTTTGATTGGGGATGAATTGGGGACGTAAGCGACGGAGTTTGCGTCTCTTTGTTATAATTCAAAGGCTAGGCTATAATAACTCTTCATAAACACCGATAATTTTAGTCAAAGATGTAAAAAAAATGAATATTCAACTCGTGGAATCTCTAGTTAATGCAATTAAATCCTTGTCCCTAGAAGAACAGGAATTGTTAGGAAAAAAACTCAAAGATCACCCCTCTTGGGAAATTGCATTAGAACGAATTGACGCAACTCGAAAAGCCATTTATGAACGTCGTCAGGGAAACCCATTTGAAACCGATGTTACTGAAATTATTCATCAAATGAGAGAAGAAAGAGATCGGCAATTGATGGAAGAAATTGTGAGTGAATAGAGAAAATAATGACTAATACATTTATCTGTGTTGATTCTAGTTTTATAGTTCGTTTAACAACGGTTGAATCTTCTGTAACAATGTATAGTCAACTCTGGCAAAAATGGATGACCGAGGAAAATTTAGTGATTGCGCCAACTTTATTATGTTACGAAGTCACTAACGTATTTCATCGTCTGAAAAAAGCTGGTCAAATTTTGGAGACAGAAGCGCAAACCCTCCTTACAGAAGTCTTAGATTTACCCATTCAGTTTCATGGATATCTTTACCTCCATTACCAAGCAATAGAAATTTCGCAAACCTTGAATCTTCCTGCTACTTATGATGCCCATTATCTAGTATTAGCTCAACGATTTCAAGCAAATTTATACACTAGCGATAAACGCTTATTTAACAGCGTTAAATCTTCTCTAAGTTGGGTTCATTTGGTTGAAGTGTAGATTTTTATTTTTTTCTCAATAGCTTTAGTTTTATTTAACCTGACAATTCAAGTCAGTATCGGTGATATTCGTACCAATACAGCTGGTTTAATCATTGCTACATCTTCCTCTGTCTGCTCTAGATAAACACCGATAATTTTAGTCAAAGATGTAAAAAAGGAAGAGCATTATTGTGAGAGGGTGTAATTAGTATAATTAAAGTAAAAATCATTCCAAGGTAGCCATGATTAAAAATATTAATGTAACTGGACTTAAACCTGAACAAATTCAGCAGATACAGGTACTTATTGCCGCATTTAAAGCTCAAAATCAACTCAATAAAGGTGAAACTGAAATTGATATGATTGAATACCTGTTGGAAAATCCTATAGAGGTTGATAATTTAGAATTTATGAAACGAGAAGAAATTTATGACAGAACTTAAAAATCATAGTTGTTTTGTTGATTCTAATATTTGGCTTTATGCTTTTTCCACTGATAAAAAAGAAGAAACTAAAAGAATAATTGGTGCGTTACGCTATCGCGCTTCGCACCCGACGATTTATGTTTTTGTTTGAGCGCGATCGTTTATAATCAAAATATCATTATTTTGGAGTAAAAGAAAAATGCGTAAACAGACCATTCAATATACATCATCTTTAGATGCTTTGATTGCTGTTGCCAAGCGACTTAGCGTCTATGAGAACCAACATAAAATGGATTCCGAAGATTTTTATAAAGAATACAATCAGGGAATATTGTCAGATGATATAATATTTATAGAATGGGCAAACGATTATCGTCATTACCTTGCTTTGCGTCAAGAATTAGAACAAAGATTAAATCATGATGCTTAAACTTTTATCTGATTACCTCAATCAAGTAGAGCAAGCAATTGTGCAGTGTGAAAATGCTTATGTAGAACGTTATCAAGAAGAAATACTGACATCACAAAGAGCTAATTTAAGAATTAGGTTACGTTTCAAGCAGACCCATTTATTAGAAATAAACGAAGCTATAGTAATCACAGACAATTACTTAGAATTCCTAGATTATCGTTACCATTTACAAGATGAAAAAAACAACCTAGTTTTTCGTTATGATAGTACCCCTCACTTTCCCAATCTCTCTACTTTTCCCCATCACAAGCATTTACCAAACGATGTAATTAGTTGTCACAAACCCGAAATTAATCAAGTCTTAAAAGAAGCAACAGAGTTATTGAGGTAAATAAAACGTTTTTAATGCGATCGCCGCTCTTGTAGGGTGCGTGTTTGTGACGATAATCTCTGAAAAAAAACCTAAATTAAGAATCGGCTGTAACAGAGCAACTTTATTATTAAATTGGTGGGCTAATTCTTTGTACTAATCCCATCACACAAATGCCTATCTTCCTCCCTGACATTAATATTATTCTGCAAATAAACCCGCACCCAAGCGCAACTACGTCCCATTAAAGCGCTTAAACCCCAGTCTGTCCCAAGATTCCAGAGTTTGATAGTCTTGTCAGCACTACCGCTCACCAATGTCTTGCCGTCGGGACTAAAATTAACGCTACTGACAGGGCTATCATGCCCTTTGAGGGTGCGGATTTCTTGGCCTGTTTCTACATTCCAGAGTTTGATAGTGTTGTCATCACTACCGCTCACCAATGTCTTGCCGTCGGGACTAAAATTAACGCTACTGACA
>NZ_JADBSA010000115.1:0-3175 GCF_020246945.1 Microcystis sp. M113S1
AAGGGATTAAGTAGCGTGGGGCGCACGCAAACTTTACACGCTTCGGGAGAGGTTCCCTCTTGGTTGGTTGGAGAAATCCTGCTTGCTAACGGAGACTCAATGAACGAAGAATCCCCGTCTCTTTAGAGCGGGGAGCGTCAAGGAATGTAATTAAAACGAGAAAGAATGCGGATCGAGCAATTGCAAGCCTTTTTAGCCGTAGCCGATACGGGCAATTTCGGTCAAGCGGCACGCCAGTGTGGAGTCACCCAATCGACTATCAGCCGCCAGATTCAATCCCTAGAAACCGATTTGGGCTTACCTCTTTTCCATCGTACCGCCCAAGCGAAGTTAACCATTGCCGGGGAGAAATTACTGCCCCGGGCGAAACGGATTTGTCAAGAATGGACGAATGTTCACGAGGAAATCACCGACCTACAGGCAGGAAAACAGCCAGAATTGTGCGTGGCTGCCATTCATTCCGTGTGCGCCCACTATTTACCGCCGATTTTGCCGAAATTTTGTGCTGAATACCCAGAAGTTCAGTTAAGAGTTACAGCCCTAGGCAGCGATCGCGCATTAAAAGTGCTGCGGGATGGTTTAGTAGATGTGGCGTTGGTAATGAATAATCGTTTTCTCACCTCTAGTCCGGAGATGGTGGTAGAAATGTTATACCAAGAAGCGATCGAAATTCTCATGGCCGCTAATCATCCCCTCGCCCAATACAAAGAAGTACCATGGTCAGAATTAATCCCCTATCCGCAAGTGGTTTTCAAAGACGGCTACGGAATGCAAAGATTAGTACAAGAATGGTTTTCCCGTCAGGATGCCCACCTGAAAACTGTCATGGAATTAAACACCCTCGATGCTTTTCGCGGTGTGGTGCGTCAGGGTAATATTATCGCTCTTCTGCCCCAATCTGCCCTGATGGAAGCCCGTAGCGATGCCACCCTCGCCATTCGTCCTCTTGCTTCCCCTAGTAGCGAAAATCCCCATCTTAACAATGGTAAATTTAGTCATCGTCTCACCCGTCAGGTAGTCCTTGTCACCACGAGCGATCGCCTACAGATACCACCGATCGCTCATTTTTGTCAATTAGTGCGGCAAATGAATCAAAGTGTGGTTAAAAGCTTAGAAAACCACCCCGTCCAGCCTTAGCAATCCCCATCAATCCCATTTACTCTTTATTTTCTTCCTTGAGATGAGTGATACTTTTCGAGAATTATTAAAAGTGATCGGTAGTGGCACCCATACGGGCAGAAATTTAACCCGTCCCGAAGCGGCGATGGCCACCAAGATGATGTTAACCCAAGAGGCAACCCCGGCCCAAATCGGTGCTTTTATGATTGCCCATCGCATTAAACGCCCCACCAGCGATGAGTTAGCGGGAATGCTTGATGCCTACGCCGAGCTTGGTCCGCAAATACCCCTAGAATCAGCCTCTTTTCAGCATCCGATCGCTATTTTTGGCAATCCCTACGATGGACGCTCTCGCACTGCCCCGGTTACTCCGATCACTACTTTAATCTTAGCGGCGGCGGGGGTTCCCGTAGTCCTGCACGGGGGCGATCAAATGCCGACTAAATACGGTATTTCCCTCAGGGAAATCTGGCAGCAATTAGGAGCAGATTTTAGTCAATTATCCTTAGCAGCAGTGAAAGACTGTTTAATCACCACAGGATTGACTTTTTTCTATATTCCGCGCCATTTTCCCCTAGTAGAGAATTTTGTTACCTATCGGGAGCAAATCGGTAAACGTCCGCCTATGGCCACGGTAGAGTTAATGTGGTCGCCTTTTGTGGGTAATATTCATCAGATATCGGGTTTTGTTCATCCCCCCACCGAAGATCGTTTTTGCGAAACTTTCGCCCTGAGAAATATCTCTCACTTCACCACCGTGAAAGGATTAGAGGGCAGTTGTGATTTAGCCTGTAATCGGACGGCGATTATTGGTCTGGGAAATCCCACCGATACCCCTTCCTTTCAGCGATTTTTCCTAAATCCTCGCGATTATGGCTTCTATACTTCGGATTATCCCCTCGAATCTTTAGAAATGCTCACCGCTAAATTAAAGGGTTTATTAGCCGGAGAAAATAATGAATTAACCGACGCGGCAATTTTTAACGGTGGTTTTTATCTTTGGCGCTGTGGAATTGCCCCAGATATCCCCACGGCTTTCCAGCAAGCACAACAATGTTTACAGTCGGGAAAAGCCCTGGCTAAACTGCAACAAATCTGTAATTATCTCCAAAATCAGGAATAGATAGGGTTTGCGGCAAAAAGTTTTTCGGTGGGGTGTGGGGTGTGGGGTGTGGGGTTTTACCAGTTTTGAGGTGGCCAATTACCTAATTTTCAGGGAAAAAGTGCCTAAATTTCCCCCCGATCACTCCCATATCCGGGACTTTTTGATTGACAAAAGGTCTAAAAGTCTTACCCAACAAAGTTTTTAGATTTATTCAGCAAGCCCTAGATAGGAATAGGGTTGTAGGGAAAATCACTTCTAAATCAATGGACTTGCTTTGACATACGCCACGCCGTAAACGGACGTGGATTCTTCTAGCATCACTGCTGAGAATTTCTGGCTTCGACGATGTGGACTTGAATTAGATTCCTGGCGAAATCCAACCCAGAGGTGGTTCTCTCCTCAGACTTTCGCGACCTTACAGAAGCCTGTTTTCGTGTGCCCCACGATACAGTTCAAAACCTCTAAAATAATTGGTTTCTCTGGTACTTGACGCTTAGAGCTTTTACCTATAGGAGCATTCCCCTATAGAACCCCATAACTCTAGTTTTCAAGGTGCGTTCATCTCTACGGTTGATGACTGGGTTTTTTAAGCGGTTGCTTACCCGGCCTCCTATTCTTAATATCATACATCATATAAAGTCGCCCTCAAAGGGCGAGGCTTTAAACCCAATTTTTCGGTAACTTCTAGGTTTAAAGATAAATACTTTTGAGAAAAAAAATTTCCCGACTGCATCATTTCCTCGCTCAAGTGGGAAAGCTATGACTACGTTGACACTCCTGGGCTTAAAGGCGTGAGGATTCTCGAAGCTAATCACAGCCCTTTCTGGTTTCCCTTACTTAGGTCTTACACGATTATGTCTGAACCGAACCTACTAGAATATCACTTGCTATCTAGTTATCCTTTTTCTGGTTCACTCTCCAAGGGTTTTGGTCTTTCAACCAAGATTTGGG
>NZ_JADBSA010000116.1:0-2638 GCF_020246945.1 Microcystis sp. M113S1
AACGTAGAGGCTTTGTCGAAAAAGAGGCATTGCGCGTGATTAAATCTAACGATTTCATCGCTCAGGTCAACTTAAATATTCAAGGCATGGTAAAAAACTCTAAACTAGCTAAATCTATTAATGATGTGGCTTGGTCAACTTTTCGGCAATGGTTAGAATATTTTGGTTTTAAATATGGTAAGGCTACGGTAGCAGTATCACCCCATAATACCAGTCAAAATTGTTCTAGCTGTGGTCAAAAAGTCCCTAAATCTCTATCTACGAGAACCCATATTTGTCCCCATTGTGGCTATGTAGAAGATAGAGATATTAACGCCGCTATCAATATTCTCAAAAAGGGACTAAGTACGGTAGGGCATACCGAAACTAATACGCTTAGGGAGAGATTCCCTCTGGTTTGGTTGGATACGTCCTGCCAGATTAAGGAAACTCAGTGAACCAAGAATCCCTCGCTTTTAGCGATGGGAGTGTCAATCTTAGATAGCAAGTTATTAAACTTGTTCGTTATATTGCTAAAACTAAAAAAAGCGGGTTGAACCCCGCTTGTAATCAAAAACTAAGCTAACTTAAAGGCATCTCGCCAACACCAGCGCAACAGGGTAAAAGCTATCAAACCTTTAACCACTTCTAGAAACCAGTAACCAATCTGCAAGGACATCATTTCTCCGGACATTCCCGATGTGGTAACGGGGGACAGTAAACCCATGGCGCTCAGATTGGGAGTGAGAAAATAGGTGTAAATTAGGGTGATTACTAAGAGAACACCGGCGAATAGGAGCGATCGATGTTCGGGGAGATGGATTAAGGTATGATAGCGGTGGAAGACAACAAAGCTACACAGCACAATCGCCGCACACACTAATTCCAGATGGTTAAAAATGCCAAATAGCAAGTAACCAGCACTGGCAAAGCCATTTTGTGTCATCATGCCAGCTACGGATAAGCTGGGGAGAATGATTAAATCGATGACGAAACTGGCACTTAACCAGAAACCGAGAACAACCATGGCTAGGGTTGTCCAATTAAACCAAGACCAATAACGCTCAACAAAAGTTTTCATTAGGCTTGCTCCTCCTTGCCCTTATAATTTAATTGTAAAGAGCGTTCGCCAAAATTTTGGCCAGTTTTTTGGTAATTCTTAGCAATTCTTATCAATTCTGAGGGCAACCAAACAATACCGCTCTTACCTCTAGATTTGGCTACCCGCTCGGGACGGAATTGTAAAGATTTATCAACAAGTGTCAAAAAAACCTTTAAATATTGACCAAGCTGACGATTCTAGACTTACCCTAAAACAATAACTAACTATCTAGGGGTTTACTGTTATGGATAAGGATTTTCGTAACTATCGCATGGTTTGCACCCTCACCTTCGGAGATATTTACGGACAAATAATCGTTTGGTTAATCGTTATTTTTCTTACTCTCGCTTCCACTCTAGCTCTTTGGAGTAGCACTAGACAAATTTTCGCCCTCGCTACCGTAGGGTTAGTCGTCGTCCTCTCTTTGCCTTTTTTACTCTTTGCTTTCGTTACTACCCTCCTCAATCATATTGAATTCGTTCCCATCGAAGCGGAAACCAACATTCGTCGCGGTTCTGTCCCCGGAGTTAGCGGCAGCCGTTTACCCGCAGCTGGCTAAATCCGACCAAATCCCCAATAAATAATCTAGAGACGTTGTCAGCAACGTCTCTAGCAGTTTTTGCCATTGTTTGCGTCGGGGTTTCTCATCCTTAATTTTTGTAAATTTTTGTAAATTTAACTTGTTTTTAAAAACTTTTTCTGGTAGGGATTATCCAGAGAAAAATAGATGAAAGAGGGAAATTGTCAAGATAATAATCTTGTTTGCTGCCTGATCCCGGTCAATGATAAATTTTAAAATACCTAGTCTTTTACATTTTCCCAACTCTCGGAGTGATCCCCGATGTTAAAAAATCTCTTTGGTGGCAAAAAATCTGACTTTTACCTAGAACTAAAAGAAACCGATGGTGAACAAAAAGCGACAGCAACCACGGCAGCAGCCGCGCCTGTTGTGGAAGCGCCTGCCCCTGCTGTGGAGTCTGCTCCCGCCCCCGTAGCCGAGAAAAAAGCCAAAAAAACTTCTGTTAAGAAAGAAAAGCAAGTAAAAGAAACTCCCGCCGCTCCTGTGAGCGCACCAGCACCCGTAGCCCCTACTAACGGTAAAGTAGAGCCGCAAGAAGTGGAATTTGCGACAAAATACTTGATTACTCCTAGTCTGTCTCGCCGTCGCCCTGGTCCAAGTTTGAATGGTTTCAAAGACATGGCGCGCAAGGCGAAACTACCTGCTAACCGCCGCTAAATCCCCCCGGATTGCTTTCTCAACAAAAAAAAGGAGAGCTTTCTTTGACTCTCCTTTTTCATCAGGGTGCATCTACTGAATCAACTGTAGCAGAGAGTTTTTTTGAGGTTGGTTATTTAGGCTACTGCCTAGAGTATTTTGGCGATAATTAGGGTCTGCTGAAAAAGTTTTTCGGTGGTGGTTGGGGGTTGGGGGTTGGGGGTTGGGGTGTGGGGTTTTACCCATTTTCAGGTGGTCAATTACCTAATTTTCAGGGAAAAAGTCCCTGAATTTTCCCCCCAATCACTCCAAGGGTCGGCACTTTTTGAGGGAAAAAAAGT